>NZ_JBFUMH010000114.1:0-17495 GCF_054049475.1 Microvirga sp. P5_D2
TGGCCGATGTTCAGCGCAACCGCCTTGCCGTCCCGGAGGTCTGAGCAATGATCCCCGTCCTCATCGTCCTCAATGCAGGGTCATCGAGCCTAAAATTCCAAGTCTTTGACCTGCTCGAAGGCACTAAGCCGCGGCTCGTCTGGAAGGGCCTCTTTGAAGGGCTGGGAGGATCGGCGCACTTCGTCGTCAAGGACACGGATGGGACCCTTCTCGACGAGATGACCTGGAGTACCGGCGACCGGTTCGGGCACGAGGAAGCGTTGATGCACCTGATCTCCTGGCTGCGCCAGCATCAGGAAGGACGCAAGCTTGCCGCCATCGGACACCGGGTTGTTCATGGAGGCGAGGCCTACTCTGGCCCGGTGCTCGTCGATGACGCCGTCATCCAGAGCCTTGAGACTCTGGTGCCGCTCGCTCCTTTGCATCAGCCTCATAACCTGGAGCCGATCCGGATCGTCCGTCGGCGCATGCCGGGAATGCCGCAGGTCGCGTGCTTCGACACGGCCTTTCACCAGACCCAGTCCGACATCGCAAGCCTGTTTGCCCTGCCGCGCGACATACGGGAGCGCGGCGTGCGGCGCTACGGCTTTCATGGCCTCTCCTATGACTACATCGCATCCGTGCTGAAGGACTACGATCCGCATCTGGCGAAGGGACGCGTGATCGTCGCCCATCTCGGCAATGGCGCGAGCCTGTGCGCTCTCCGGGAAGGAGTAAGCGCTGCGACGACCATGGGCTTCTCGGCCCTCGACGGACTCCCGATGGGGACTCGCTGCGGCGCTGTCGATGCCGGCGTCGTCTTCTTCATGCTCCGGGAGATGAAGCTCAGTCCGGAGGAAGCCGAGCGCGTGCTCTACACCAAGTCGGGGCTCCTCGGAGTTTCCGGCATCTCGAACGACATGCGGGTGCTGCGGTCCAAGGCTGCAACGGATGGAGACGCCAAGCGCGCCATCGACATGTTCGTCTATCACATCACCCGCGAAATGGGTTCGCTCGCAGCGGCGCTCGGTGGCATCGACGGTATCGTCTTCACCGCCGGGATCGGCGAGAACGATGTGGCTACACGGGCTGAGGTGATCGCGGGTCTCGCATGGATGGGCCTTTCGCTTGACGAGGCCGCCAACCGCGCCGGCGGCCCGCGGATTTCCATCGGATCCGGGCCCGCCGCATGGGTCATCCCCACCAATGAGGAAATCGTGATCGCGCGGCAAACCCGCAGCGTCCTTGACGCCACGCAAGCCAAGCTCGCATCCTGACCAGGGAGATTGTCATGGAGACGCTTAAGAACAAGACGGACGAAAACAAGGCCCTGCAGGAACTCGGGGACGAGACGTTCATGTCGGCGTCCGATCTGCGGACCTACATGACTGACATGCACATGGCGAAGGCCATGAAGTCCGTCGACGGCATGGACCAGGCCGAGAAGGCTCGTCAGGACCTGATCAAGCGGATGGCCGAACCCATCGACCTGACGCCTGAGCGGCTGAAGGAAATATTGCAGCCGCTGCGGAACAAGCTTCGGTCGGCGGCGGAGCGCGGTCAGACGGAGCTGATGGTCATGCGCTTCCCCAATGCCCTGTGCAACGACCATGGGCGCGCGATCAACAACGCGGACCCGGAATGGCCGGATACGCTCACTGGACGCCCGCGCCAAGCCTACGAATTGTGGCGCGATCAGCTTCGTTCCGCAGGCTTCAAGCTCAGCGCGCAGATCATCGAATGGCCCGGCGGGCTGCCGGGCGACGTCGGCTTCTTCCTCAAATGGGGTGAAACCAAGAAGTGAACCCAATCTTGCAGAGGCGGATGGCTCCGATGCCAGGACGTAAACCGACGACCGAAGCCGATCGGCCTGGGCTCGAAACGCGAGTGACCGAATTTGGCCGCATGCAGACCAAGGTCACACAGGTCTACCAGGAGCGCTATACCAAGGCAGTGCAGCGCTACCTCGATGCCGTGAAGGCCGCGAGTGAGCCGATGAAGGACGGATCGACCCGTTCGCTGTCGCCTCTGGATTTTTGGCGCGACGCCAGCACCTATTGGCTCGACTTCTCGCAACGCTCCATCCTGTTCTGGGACACTCTGCGCCAGCGCGGCAACAACTGGATCGAACATGAAAAGGCCGGCAAGCCGCCTCTGCTGGACTTCGACTGGGAGATGATTGCGGACGCTCGTACATTCGAGCGCCCCGTGAACTACGCCCTCGTGCGTATCGTACCGCCGGAAGGTGTCAGGACCGACCCGGAACAGAGGCCCTTCGTCATCATCGACCCGCGGGCCGGCCATGGGCCGGGCATTGGTGGGTTCAAGCAGGATTCGCAGGTAGGCGTGGCTCTCAAGGCCGGGCACCCTGTCTATTGCGTAATCTTCTTCCCCGACCCGATGCCTGAGCAGACACTGGCGGATGTCTCCCGTGCCGAAGCGGAATTCCTCCGTATCGTCGGCGAGCGTCATCCGAAAACGCGCAAGCCTGTCCTCTTCGGCAACTGCCAGGGCGGATGGGCCTCGATGCTCGTTGGCGCCATGGAGCCGGACCTAGTGGGCCCCATCGTCATCAATGGGGCACCGATGTCCTATTGGGCCGGCAACGACGGCGAAAACCCGATGCGCTATGCCGGGGGCATTCTCGGCGGCACTTGGCCCGCACTCCTGGCGAGCGATCTCGGTGCGGGCAAATTCGACGGAGCCTACCTCGTCGAGAACTTCGAGTACCTTAACCCGGCCAACACCTACTTCGACAAATTTTACACGCTCTTCTCGAAGATAGACACCGAACCGGAGCGCTTCCTCGAGTTCGAGCGCTGGTGGGGCGGTTTCTTCCTGATGAACAGGGAGGAGATCCGATGGATCGTCGAGAACCTGTTCGTCGGAAACAATCTCGCGGACGGTGATGCTGAATGGTCCGAGGGTCGCGCCTTCAACCTGCGGGCCATCAAGTCGCCGATCATCCTGTTCGCGTCGCTCGGCGACAACATCACTCCGCCGCAGCAGGCTTTCAACTGGGTGGCCGATCTCTATCCGACCACGGAGGCGCTCAAGGCGAACGGACAGGTCATTGTCGGCCTGATGCACGAGAGCGTCGGCCATTTAGGGATCTTCGTGTCGGGCCAAGTCGCCAAACGCGAGTACACTCAGATCACCGATTTGATCGGCTACATCGAGCATCTGCCGCCGGGCCTCTACGGCATGCAGGTCGAGGAGCAGAACAGGGATGGAAGCGTTCACTATGACGTGCTGCTGACCGAGCGACGCGTCGAAGACCTGCAGGTTCTGCAGAAATATGGACGCAAGGACGAGATGCCGTTCAAGGCGGTCGAGGCCACCTCCGAAACATTGGCCTCCGCCTACGAGACCTTCGTTCACCCCGTCATCTCGACGATGGTGACTCCCGCCGGCGCAAGCCTGAGACGGGCAATGCAGCCGCAAAGGGCGCAGCGCTGGACAGTGTCGGATCTCAATCCGTTCCTGTGGCCCCTCAAAGGCATGGCCGACATGGCCAAGGCGAACCGTCTGTCTCGCGATAACGATGGCCCGATGGCCATGATGGAACGCTGGACGGCCGCCATGACTTCCGCTTCGTTGGACTTCTATCGCGATCTGCGCGACGCGGCGGTGGAGAACACTTTCTTCCGCACCTATGGCCCGGCCAGCATCGGTATGGCGAACGACGAGCAGGTCGACGTATCCGAAGAACCCTTCGATGCCCGCGATACGCCTCTGGTCAAGGAGGCGCTAACGCATATCGAGGATGGGGACCGGACGAAAGCCATCGTCCGTGCGGCCCTCCTGGTGGCGAAGGAGGGCACCGGAAGGCGGCGGCTCTCTGCCATGAAGAAAGCACGCGAACTCGTCGGTAAGGACATCGGCCTTGTCGACATGTCGGCAGAGGTGGCCCGGGGGATCATTCGCGAGCAGTCGTACATCGTCGACTTCGAGCCGGTGAAGGCACTCACGGCGCTGCCGAAGCTTCTGCGAACTCCCGAGGACCGGCGCAGCCTGCTCGATCTGCTCGACCGCATCGAGGGCCGGATCGAAGCCAATTCGAAGCAGGTCTCGCTGTTGGCTGAGATCCGACACCTTCTGTCCGAAGACCGAGCAGAGGCTGGGCCGATGACCGTGACGCTGGTGAAAAGCCAAACAGAAGATCGCCCCAAGACGCGGGCACGGTCGGCTTCTCAACGTCGAACGCGTGACCACAGACGCACAAGGGCAAGCTCATGAACGATCATCCGACCGAACTGCCCCAAGTCGCGCTTCAATCGAAGATCCTGCACGGCAAGCGTGCCCTCGTCATCGGCATCGCCAACGAGCATTCGATTGCCTATGGCTGTGCCCGGGTCTTCCGTCAGCTCGGGGCGGAACTCGCGGTCACCTATCTCAACGAGAAGGCCCGGCCTTATGTCGAGCCTCTGGCCGAGGAACTTGGGGCATCGATTTTCGCGCCTTGCGATGTGGGGCGTAGCGGCGAGCTCGAAGCCGTCTTCGAGCAGATCCGCGAAACCTGGGGCAGCCTCGACATCGCACTTCACTCCATCGCCTTTGCGCCGAAGGAGGATCTGCAGGGACGTCTTGTCGATAGTTCGGACGAAGGCTTCAAGGTAGCCATGGACATTTCCTGTCACTCCTTCATCCGCATGGCCCGCCTCGCCGAACCCTTGATGGCTGAGGGCGGCACGCTCCTGGCGATGAGCTATCACGGCGCGAACAAGGTGGTTCCGAACTACAACCTCATGGGGCCTGTGAAGGCGGCGCTGGAAAGCGCCGTGCGCTATCTCGCCTATGAGCTCGGCGACAAGCATATCCGGGTGCACGCCGTCTCTCCGGGGCCCCTGAAAACCCGGGCGGCATCTGGATTGAAGGATTTCGATATCCTCCTTTCGGAAGCAACCGAACGGGCTCCGATCGGCGAGCTGGTCGATATCGCCGACGTGGGCCTCACTGCGGCGTATCTGACAACACCTTTTGCGCGACGGCTGACGGGCACCACGACCTATGTCGATGGCGGGCTCAGCATCATGGCCTGATAGGTCGCACTCGAGACCAAGGGGAACGGGAGGTGTCGATGACAACTGGTTTTTCCATCTCTGACGCAACCCAGAGGTAAAGTTGCGTCCGCCAACGGACCTGATGTCTTGGCGTTTCTTGGAGAGCCAGCATGAATGCGCCTCTGAACTCTGCCGCTCCTCACCCCGCCCCTGGCGAGACTGATATCCTGATGGTCATCATGGCTGCGGTGCTTGTGTTGGCCGTTCTCGCTGTCGGACTTCTGTTCCTTCGCCTTCATACGCTGCCTAGCGGATCGCGCATCGATCTCACAAGCTGCAATTCGAAATCGTCACCGTGCTGGGTCTGCTCGCTCTCTTCACGCATATTCATGCGTTCTGGGTGGCGGGCCTACTGCTTGCTCTGATCGACACTCCCGACTTCGGCAATCCACTTCGCAGGATGGCGGGATCTCTTGAGAGATCGCCGGCCTGAAGCTTGGAGAGGGTTCTGGGGAAACGCCAGAAGAGCTCGGGAACGCCGCCACGCCCGCCGAAGAGGCGAAGGAGAGTATGGTCGATGTGCCGAAGACCATCACTCCGTCCCGGCTCTGCTCTTGCTGACGATCCTGCCGGACTATCTCTATCGCCGCTACCGTAAGGAAAGCGGATCGGGAAGGAAATCACGCTCTTCTTGATGTGGTTCGAGCTACGGTGGGGCATCATCACTTGCACAAGCTCAAGCCAACAAAGCGCTGGAAGAGGTCCTTGTGCGAATTCTCAAGTGATCTCAGCGAGGGTCCACATTGCAGAGCTAAGCGGACCTTCTTGAGGAGTAACGGAAGCTCCGCTCATGACCCGCAGCGGTCATTCAGGAACTATACCCGACGTTACACCACCGCGGAGCCCGTCTGCACCCGGGTCAATGACGCCCACGGCGGATGACATCGGTACGGCATTCGGGGCCGGTCCTGCCAAAGACCTTTTCATCATGAACCGCAGGACGACGCCCAGCGACGCGGCAAGCGGAATCGCAACCAGCAGGCCGACAAAGCCAAAGAGGTAACCGAAGGCGAACAGCGAGAACATCAGCCAGACCGGATTGAGGTTGACCCGCCTCCCGATGATCCGCGGYGACAGCACATAATCGGCAAGAATCTCTCCGATCAGGAAGATGCCTCCGACCTCCACCAGGGGCGTCCAGTCGGGCCAGGACTGGGCAATCGCGACGCACGCCGCGACGACAAAGCCGACGCTTAGTCCAAGGTAGGGGACGAAGCTGATCAAGCCGGCGGTGAGGCCGATCAGGATGGCATGGTTAAGGCCTATCAACCTCAGGGCAGCTGCGTAGAACACGGCCAGCATGAGACAAATGACGACCTGCCCCCGGATGAAACCTGCGACCGTATCGTGGATCTCCCGGCCGAGGGCGCGCACCTCTTCGCGGTGATTGGCCGGCACCCAGCCGTCGAGTGTGGTCATCATCCGATCCCAGTCAGCCAGAAGATAGATGCTGACAATCGGGACCACGACCAACAGCGAGAGGAGAGAGAACACGGCCTTCCCGCTTGCCCATAACGAACGGACAAAGTCATCGACCCAGGCAGTGCCTATCGTGGCAACGCTGTGGGTGACCGATTCCTCGATCCGGAGTTCTTGGCCCATAACCTTATGCAACCAGGGCCGACCCGTATCGGCGACAAGCGATTGAACATGCGCAACATAGCGAGGGAATTCCTCAACGAAGAACCGTAGTTCGCCGATGAGTGCAGGAAGCGTCACCAGCACGAGACCAACGAAGCCTACGGCCAGCAGCAGGATGAGGATCAGGGCTGCGAGTGAACGATTGATCCCAGCCCGTTCCAGCCGGTCGACGGCCGGGGCCAGCATATAGGCAAGCACTATACCGACTGCGAACGGCAGCAGGATCTCACGCAACACCACCAGCATCACCATCGCGATAAAGGCAATCGTGATCCAAAAGATGGTCGGACGAGCAACCGTCATCGCTTCCCTCCGACGGAGTTCATTGCGCTTTCCACCATGACCGGACGATGCTCTAGTCGCTTACATGGCTCACCATTGGTGCCTTCTCGATTAGGTCGAGAACCGGGCTGTAGTTTGTCAGATCCTGCGTCAGCGCAAAGGCCCTTATTCGTTGCCGCAGGGCGAATACGGGTAGTAGCCGCACTGATCCGGTATGACGTATGAGTTATAGGCTGCTCCTACCGCGGAGTCTCTCGCTCCCGCGTACCAGGCACCACGATAGACGGGGGCGTGCCAATAACGGTCGCCGGCCCACGCGCCACGGTATCCACCGACGCGCGCGGCGTTGAACCCACCAGCGTGGAAGCCGCCGCCAAAGCCGCCGAAGTGATCGATGAACAGAGCCGCGGGTCCGCTCGACCCGGCCAAGCTCCCTTCCAGCACCGTAACATCGAAGGTCAGGTTTCCGCCTTCGAGCTTCGGCGATTTCAGCGTCACCACGGCATCGCTGACTTTAGAGCCATCGCCGCCCAAAACGGACACGGTCGCGTTGGGCGGATCCTTGGCGAAGTTATCCTTGCCTTCGTCCCATTGCATGATGAACTGCTCGGTCATCACGTGGCCCGCGGCACGCACGGGCCGATCAGCGAAGACGATCGAACTCGGTGATACGCCGGTCAAGGTCAGCTTGCCACCCTCCAGCTTCGCACCCGCTGCATTGAGAACGGCTAGCGACGGAACTGGTCCGGTGGGAGTGACCCGACCGATGGTCTTTGCGAGGGGCATTCGTGCGTTGCCGGTCGCCTCCTGCGCGAGGACCGCGGTGACGGGGCCAATGCCGACGATCAACAGAACAAGACTGGCTAATTGCTTGGTATGCATGGCGTAAGCTCCCTTTTGCATCTCTGGCTTCGGCATCCCGCACGACTCGGACGTTGCCTCCATGTACGGCTCCTGACAGGTCGGTCAGCCGCGGATCAGCGCTTCTCAAATGGGAAGATGGTTTTCCAATCCCGCTTCATGTCGACAACGGTCCATCGATCCACCGCAGCTGCATCGAGCGCCTTGTCGAGGCGGCCGACCTTCGACTGGCGGTCATAGGCGTATTCGCGCTCCGCATCGGTGTGATGCACCACGACGCCGAGGCGACGTCCGCCGGCTTCGGTGGTCCATTGTAGCATCTCGAGGTCGCCGTCCGAATTCCCGAAGGCGGCGATGGGCCGGAGGCCGATATGCTGATTGATCCCGACCGGCTTGCCCGGTCCGTCATCGACGAAGTTCACCTGAGGCAACCGGAAGAGGGTCGGCAGCCCGTCACGGCGCTCGAACCTGGTGACGATGCTCGAGCCCACGACCTGATCAGGCGGAATGCCATAGCTCTTCTCGGCGAAGGCCCTCATGAATTCGATTCCGCCGCCCGAGACGATGAACGTCTTGAAGCCGTTGGCCCGCAGATAGGCCAGGACCTCCAGCATGGGCTGATACACGAGCTCGGTGTAGGGGCGGTCGAAACGGGGGTGCTTGGCGGTCGCGAGCCAAGCGCCGACCATCCCGATGAATTGCGCCGGCGACATGTCCGCATGCGTCGCGGCAACGATCTCGACGGCTCCTTTCTCGCCGGCGGCGGCGAGCGCCGCCATGTCGCCGTCGAGCACTGCCTTGAAAGGTTGCGTGTCATTCCATTCCGGATGCTGCGGCGCCAGCTCCTTGACCCGGTCCAACGCAAAGGCAAACTGGACGTAGATCGGCTGCTCGATCCAGAGCGTACCGTCATTGTCGAAGGTAGCGACCCGCTCCGGCAGCGGCACGAAGTCGGGAGAACCTTCCCGCGTCACGTCAGTGACGAAGGCGACGATCGCCTGTTTTGACGGGCCGTCGTTCCATGATGGAAGCGGATCGGTTTGGGCGACAGCAACCGAGATCCAGGTTGCAACCAGGGCCATGGTGCCAAGCCAGGACAGGCGCGTGCGCATATGTGCCTCCCGTTAGGGTCGTCATTCAATAGGCGCCGAAAACCAAACTCAAAAATCGTCGGATCCGTCCTTGCACCGATACCCGATGAAGCATTGCGGATTGTTGGAGCTTGGAACCCACGCCGGCTCGGGGAACTGATCGACGAGGCATTCCGAACCGTTCTTGACGAAGCGGGCATAGGTGGAGGGTCCGGTGTCGAGCACGACTGCGCCTTCCTTCAGGACGAGCTGTCGGTTGGCGCCGCAGGTCCGCTGAGACGTCGGTGGTCCGACCTGAGCGGTCGCTGCTGTCGCAGCCACGGTAAGTGCAAGGAATGTCAGTACGCTTCTCATCGCCGTTTCCTCCCCTATGCTCAAAAAGAACCTCTCACCGGCGTTAGTTGCTCGACGGTGGATTCCTGAGTTTCTCCATCGCCTGTTCGACCGAAAAGGAACCGGGTCTCTGGCGTGGCGGAAACTGCTGGAAGCTCATCAAATGTTGCCCAACGAGCGCTTGCGCCGGCACGAGGACGAAGGCATGCTCGATGAACCACCTGACGTAATCCCCGGCCTCGTGCTGAGCCCGTTCGAACGGATCGGAACGCAGGTTGAACAGCATCGGCAAGCGTAGCTCCACCATCGGCTGCGCCCACACGTCGAAGCCATGCGCCTTCTGTTCCAGGAAGACTGCTTTCCACTGGTCGTAGCGCAGGCCCGCAAGGTTGCCGTCGTCGGTCCAGTAGAAGAATTCGCGGCGCTTGTTCGGAGCCTTGCGGCCGAGTAGGTCACGCTGGTCATATCCGTCCAGATGGACCTTGAAGGTCTTGCCCGCGGCCTCATAGCCTTGCAGGAGCTTGTTGTTGATGTCCGGTTCGCCGGCTGCTGCCACAAGCGTCGTCGCCCAGTCCTCGGCGGAGACGATGTCGTTGATCTCGGTTCGCGCAGGCACCTGGCCCGGCCACCGGATCATCGCTGGAACGCGGTAGCCGCCTTCCCAATTGGTGTTCTTCTCACCACGGAACGGGGTCGTGCCGCCGTCCGGCCATGAGAAGGTCTCGGCGCCGTTGTCGGTGGTGTAGATCACGATCGTGTTGTCGGCGATGCCGAGATCGTCGAGCTTCTTGAGAAGCTGGCCGACCTGCCCGTCATGTTCCACCATGCCGTCGGGATAGATTCCGAGGCCGGTCTTCCCCTGCGACTCGGGCTTGAGACGCGTCCAGATGTGCATGCGGCTCGGATTGAACCACAGGAAGAAGGGCTTTTGATCGCGATTGGCACGGTCGACAAAGTCGAGTGAGGCCGCGAGGAATTCCTCATCGATAGTTTCCATGCGCTTCTTGGTGAGCGGGCCGGTATCGTCACATTTCTGTTTGCCCCACGGGCCGAACCTCGGATCGTCGCCTGGCGTGTCGGTGGCCGTGGCGGTGCACTTCAGTACACCGCGCGGGCCGAACTGCGCCCTGAAGGCAGGGTTCTTCGGATAGTCCGGATGCTCGGGCTCATCCTCGGCGTTCAGGTGATAGAGGTTGCCGAAGAACTCGTCGAAGCCATGCACCGTCGGTAGGAACTCGTTGCGGTCGCCGAGATGGTTCTTGCCGAACTGGCCGGTCGCATAGCCTTGTGGCTTGAGCAGATCGGCGATCGTGGGATCCTTCTCCGACAAGCCCTCCTTCGCACCGGGCAGCCCCACTTTCAGGAGCCCCGTTCGCATCGGACTCTGTCCGGTGATGAACGCGGCGCGGCCGGCGGTGCAGGATTGCTGGCCGTAATAATCGGTGAAGATCGCGCCTTCATTGGCGATGCGGTCGATATTGGGCGTGCGATAGCCCATCATGCCGCGGTTGTAGGCGCTGATGTTCCAGAAGCCGATATCGTCGGCCATGATCACGACAATGTTGGGCTTTTGCGGCTGCGCGCTCGTCGGCGCCGCCATCATGGATGCGGCTGATGCCAGAAGACCGAGCCCCAGGTTCCTCATCATGCGCATTGTCGTTCCCTCTGATGGCGCGTCCGTTCCCTGCGGACGCCGGGGTCGCAAGACCTCGGCGTCTCTTGTCGGCCGGATGAACGGCTCGTCGGAGCCCATGGCTACTTGACGTTGACCTTGAAGCTGAGCACGGACGTGCCGGGCTTCTCGTCAATGCTCTTGCCTTGCGCGGTGATCGCGAAGGCGTCGGGGCCGCGGTAGCCCGCAGTGGGCTCATAGGTCCACGTGTCCTTGTCGACCATCTTCACGGTCCCGTGCTGGGGCCGTTGGCTGATCTCCGAACTGGCGAGCGTACCTTGAGGGCTGATGTCGGACATGCATCCCTGTCCGGCCTGGACGTCGAAGTCCGCGGACATGTTCGCCCCCATGATAGGGCGATTGCCTGCGATGACACACATGCTCTGGGCAAGGGCCGGGCCGGCAAACAGAAGCCCTAACGGGAGCGCTACGATCGATAACGACTTCTTCATGATGGTCTCCTCTCTATTCCTCTGAATGTGATCGAGGTCCGCCCCATGCACAGGGTTTTCTTGTTGGCTTGCAATCGGCGAGCACCTTGTCTGAGCGGTGCCCGTTGATCTTGGGTGGCTAATCGCGTGTTCCTGCTTCGGCTCGGGTCACTGGCCTGGAGTTGCTTGCGGCTTCTTGAGCTGCTCCATCACCTGTTCGAGGTTGTAGCTCGCGGGATCCTGCATCGGCGGGAACTTCCTGTAGGTTTCGAGTTCCCTCAGCCAGAGCACTTGGCCGATCGGCAGCATGTTCCAGTCGTAGAGGTAGGCCGAGACCGGTCCTGCGAGGGCGCCGCCCATGCCCAAGAGAGTCTTCGACTGCTCCCCGATCGACGTCTCGAAGGGATCGCGCTTGATGTTGACGACCTGGCTCCAGTGGTAGGGGACGACGCCAGTGAGGAAGCCTGCCGGCGCATCGGACACCATCGCGAAGTAGATCTTCCAGTTCTTGTAGCGGACCGCGGACGGATCCTTGCCCGAGTAATAGAAGAAGGTGTCGCGCGCCGACTTTGCCGACTTGCCTTCCAGGTATTCGCGCTGATTGACGCCATCGAGGGTCGTCTTGACGATCCCCGGATACTCGCCCCGCTCGATCTGCGCCTTCAGCTCATTGCCCTTGGGGCCGCCGGCGATGTCGACGAGCGTTGGCAGCCAGTCGAGGGACGCGAAGATGTCGTTCTTGATCGTTCCCGGCTCGATGTGTCCCGGCCAGCGCACAACCAGCGGGGCGCGCATGCCGCCCTCCCAGGTCGACAGCTTGCCGCCCTTGAACGGCGTGGTGCCGCCGTCGGGGTAGGAGATCGTCTCGGCACCGTTGTCGGTGGTGAACGCGATGATCGTGTTGTCGAGCTCACCCATCTCCTCGAGCTTCTTCAGCACATAGCCGATGTTGTCGTCCATCTGCTTCATGCCGGCTTCGTTGACGCCCCAGTCCTTGCCGCCGGGCTCGCCCACCATCCCCATGTATTTGTCCGACAGCACGGTCGTGACGTGCATGCGCGCGGGGTTGTACCAGGCGAAGAACGGTTTCTTGGTCTTCTCTGGGTCGTTACGGTCGAGGAAGTCGATGACCTTGGCCGAGATCTCCTCGTCCACACTCTTCGAACGCTCGAGCGTCAGCGGTCCTTCATCCTTGCAGGTCTGGTTCGCCGCGGTTCCATCCGACGACCTGCACGAGAGCACCGGACGCGGCGGCGTCAGGCACACGGTGGTCGCGGGATCGACTGACGCCGGATCCTGGGCCAGCCCGGGGATCGGTGTGTTCCGGCAGGGCGGCGCGACCGTCTGCTCGGTCGGCGTCTTGTTGATGTCGGGGAAGCTCACGCCCTGCATGGCGTCGAGGTGATACAGGTAGCCCCAGAATTCCTGGAACCCGTGCGCGGTCGGCAGCGCATCGGTATGGTCGCCGAGGTGGTTCTTGCCGAACTCGCCGGTATTGTAGCCGAGGTCGTGCAGGAACTTGGCGATTGCGGGCGTGCCGGGCCGCAGGTAGGAGGGGCTGCCGGGCAGTTGCGGCGGGATCATGCCGGTCCTGAGCGGATGCATGCCGGTGAAGAAGGCGTTGCGACCCGCCGTGCAGCTCTGCTCGGCGTAATAGGTCGTGAACTTCGCACCCTCCCGGCCGATGCGGTCGATGTTCGGCGTTTCACCGACCATCAAGCCCTGGTGGTAAATGCTTGGCTGCATCCAACCAATGTCGTCGCCCATGATGAACAGGATGTTGGGCTTCTGCTGCGGCGCTTGCGCAACGGCCGGAGCGACCATCGCGGCGCAGACAAGGGCTGTCGCCCCGATCAGGGCAGCCTTGGCCCTCATGCGCCGGAGGCGGGATCGTCCGCCATGAGCTTGTGAGGATGCACGATCACTGTTCATTGGATCTTCCTCTCTCTGATGATGCAGCGGAAGCCGACATGGCTCGTCGAAGTGTCGACCGGCTGCGGGTGACGCGCTGCCGGACGGTAGCGGCGACAGTAGTTGGGCGCGCATAGATGCGAGCCACCCTTTGAGCACCCGGCGTGGAATTTGAATCCCAGGCTCGCAGGGAGCGTAGCTCTGGTCCTCGCGGCAGGGCGCTGGGATAGTCCTTCGGGTCGGGTGCGATTTCCGCAACCGTGACATAACCAGTGGCCTCGACGAAGTGCTGGAACTGGCGGTGGGTGATCGGCGTACCGTCGATCCAGAACCCATCGATGGTGGCACGGTGGACCGGCGCCTCATCAGGATAGTGCCGGTCCGAGCCCATCCGAAACGTGCCGCCGGGAAGCCGGATCATGTCGGCATGTGAGCCGTCGGCTGGGTGATGGTCCCGATGCCTGGATTCAAGCTGCAACATGGGCACTGCTCTCGCGCTGGCTTGCCGGTACTGTCGTCCGAGCCGCCGCCGCAGGTCTATTGGGGTCCGCCCTGATTATGATGGAGTCAGACCCTGAATCACGGCTCCGGTCGCATACCATCCAATGGGGGAAATCCAGCGAAAACTCGGTTGTTGGCACAGGCTTTGCCGTTGTGTATCGACAGGGATCAGGCCCGAGTTTAGCTTATGATTGCGGATCGAGGCTTCCGTCGCAGCTCCGGTCCGGTTGCGTTGCCCTCGCGGCCAGAGATCGCCGTCATGAGCGATGGCACCGTCACGACCATTACGCGTCCGCCCCATGGCCATCTGCCCCATCTGCGTGGCCGGGTCGCCTTGATCTTCATGGCGATCACCATTGGTGCGTGTCTTGTCACAGCGGCCCTGTTGCTATCCCGCGCGTTCGAGGAGCGGCGCGCGATCGGTAATCATGCCTTGGATGTCGCGAAGGCACTTTCCTTCGGCTTCGACCAGGAGGTTGCCGCCGTCAACTATCTCTTGAAGGGGGTGTCGAAATCCCCGGCGCTCGTCTCGGGTGACATCAAGGCCTTTTACGATCAGCTCAAGCAGACACCAGCACCGGAAGGCTCATGGCTGATCCTGTGGGACCGCGACCGGCAGATCGCCAATACCCTGCGGCCCTTCGGATCACCGCTCCCGCGGATTGTCGATTTCCCGAATTACCAAGAGCAGCTTGACCGGATCCGCGATCGGCGGTGGACTGTCTCCGGCCGGATCATGGCGCCCATGAAGGGCAACATCATCGTGGCCCTGAGCCTGCGCCTCGACGGCCCTGACGGCCAAATGAGCGGTCACATCACAACCATTCTGACGGGAGAGCGGCTCGGCGCCATTCTCGATGACGTGACAATGCCTCCGGCCTGGATGAAGGGGCTCTACGATCGCAAGCTCCAGCCGATCGTTCTCGACAGGGACAACCGCAAGGGGGCCGACATTCCCGCGCCCGCAGCGCTGATCGCGCGTCTGGCCGATACCGGACCGGATAATACGGTCGAGGGTAAGATCGAAGCCATGGATGATCGGGGCCGGCCCGTCCTTATCGCGTTTCGCCGTTCGGGAAGCACGAACTGGACGACTGTGATCATGGTGCCGCGCTCGGATCTCGATGCGCCGATCGTCGCCGCGATGTGGCGCATGGCAGGCCCCGCAGCCCTACTCCTTCTCGCGGGCGCAACAGCTGCTTGGTTCATGGCGCGGCAGATGGAGCGGCCGTTCCGAACGCTGTCAGACCAGGTCACCGGGGCGAAGAGGCAGGTGAGCGAACTGTCCGGTCAGTTGCTTGCCCTCCAGGAGGAGGAGCGCCAGCGGATCGCTCGCGAGCTGCATGACTCCACCGCACAGCACCTCGTGGCGGCCAATCTCGGCCTCGCCAATCTTGAGGAAGCGGTGTCGCAAATCCCAGCGGCCCGCAAGGGCCTGGCAGAGATCGGGAGCCTTCAGGCCGAGGCCCTGCGGGAGCTGCGCATCTTCACATACCTGCTGCATCCTCCGAATCTTGCGAATGACGGTCTCCAGGCCACCTTGCGGGACTTCGCCGAGGGCTTTGCCGGGCGCACCAGGCTCATCGCCCGCATCCGAATTCCGGAGGAGGTCGACGACCTGCCGCCGGAGCTTCAGCGAGCCGTCCTGCGTGTGGTGCAGGAAGCCCTGACCAACGTGCATCGGCACGCCGGTGCCTCCCATGTATCGGTCGTCGCCAGGATCAGGTGGGAACAGCTCGTGATACGCATCCGTGACGACGGCAGTGGGATGGAAGATCGCGAGCGGCCTGGCGAGCCAGTCAGGCTCGGTGTCGGCATCGCCGGCATGCGAGCTCGCTTGGAGCAGTTCGGCGGCGACCTGAGGATTAGGTCCGGTCCGGGCGGCACCTCCATCGTCGCAATCGTTCCTGTCCCGGTGACCGAGCGCACACTGATTCCAGCCCGGCACATATCCGCCTCCTGGCTGACGCAAGCGGCCAAGACCGATGGCGAGGCTCCCACTTGAAGATTCAGGGTCTGCCTCTGGCGAATTCAGGGTTTTGCACAAGTGAGGCTATCCACGCCTGCATGTATCCTGCCAACGGCTCGGACCCGCCGGGCTCGGACCCGCCGGGACGGCAGAGGCCACCGCCGAAGGACGTTCGATGATGACGCGCATCCTGATCGCCGACGATCACGACGTGGTCCGCTCCGGCGTCCGGACAATCCTGGAGGGGCACGGAGGCTGGGAGATCGTCGGTGAGGCCCGGGATGGGAAGGAAGCCATCGACCGGGCCCTGGCCACGCGGCCCGACATCGTCGTCATCGACTATGGACTGCCATTGATAAACGGGGTCGAGGTCACCCGGCAGATCAGGAGCCGCCTTCCCGGCGTAGAAGTTCTGGTCTTCACCATGCACGATACCGACAGCCTGATAAGGGATGTGCTCGAGGCGGGTGCCCGTGGCTTCCTGCTCAAGTCCGATGCCATGCAGTTCCTCGTTGCGGCGGTGGAGAGCCTGACCGCCCACAAGCCGTTCTTCACCGGAAAGGTCTCTCAGACCTTGCTCGAGACCTACCTGGCGAAAGGATCGGTAGACGCGTCGGCGCTGACATCCCGTGAGAAGGCCGTCGTCCAACTGATCGCCGAGGGCAAGACCAGCAAGCAGATCGCCGACATCCTCAGCATCAGCACCAAGACCGTCGAGACCCATCGCGCCACGGCCCTGCGCAAGCTCAACCTCGACACGACGGCCGCCCTCATCCGCTACGCGATCCGCAACAAGATCGTGGACGCATAAATCTGCGGAAAGGAGGATCGGTATGGCTGCATCGCTTCACACGGATGCCCCATCATTAGCCGGCCTTCTGCGAGGCTAAGGCGATGGTGTTGCCGAACGCAGTTCTCGAAAATTAAGCCGGGAGCCTTAACCACTAGGCACGCTGTGCTGTGGCCGCCGAGATGTTATGGGACACTAGCCGCATTTTCTGAAGGTCTCCCACAGCTGACGCTCTGGCCGCACAAGGAATAAGCCACTGAGTGGTGGCTTCAGCTCGGCTCCGCTCTATCGCGCTTGGGAGCAACCTGATCGAACGCTGAAGACAGCACGCCTCGTCACGGTGCGCCACTCCCCAGCGGGTTTGTTCAAAGTCCTGTCTCGCGTTCAAGCTCCTCGCCTCATCCAAGCCGATCTGTTATCATCGGCGCAGGCAGGAGGCACAAGATGACGCCTGTCCCAGCCCTGCAGACGCCCGTCCTGCTGGCCCATAGCGAGCGACAGGTCTGCATTGCCACCACAGATCACTTGATCGCCAATGACTTCGAGGTCATTGAGGTTGCCAGCACCGACGAGGCTCTCAGCTCCCTTGAATCCCGCAGCGACATCCGCTTAGTGGTCACCGAGATTGATATGCCCGGTTGTCTCAGGGGGCTCGACTTGGCACGCTTCATCATGCGGCGGTGGCCGTACATCGGCATCATTATCTTGGGCTGACCCACTCTGCCCACGCCGAGCCTAAAGCATCGGACGGTTAAACGGACGCATATCCGGCAGCCCTGAGGAAGTTCCAACACTCGTGCGGCTCAAACAAATCGCAGATGTCGCCGAGGGCGCGCCAGAGCGCGTCGAACGTTCGCGCCTCGGCCTTGCGCAAGTGTGCCTTGATCTTGGCGAAGGCCTGTTCAATGGGGTTCATATCGGGCGAATAAGCCGGCAGGAACAGGAACCAGGCTCCGCGTTGCTTCAGACAC
>NZ_JBFUMH010000115.1:0-17381 GCF_054049475.1 Microvirga sp. P5_D2
AAAAGGCTGCGCAGTGTCTGAAGCAACGCGGAGCCTGGTTCCTGTTCCTGCCGGCTTATTCGCCCGATATGAACCCCATTGAACAGGCCTTCGCCAAGATCAAGGCACACTTGCGCAAGGCCGAGGCGCGAACGTTCGACGCGCTCTGGCGCGCCCTCGGCGACATCTGCGATTTGTTTGAGCCGCACGAGTGTTGGAACTTCCTCAGGGCTGCCGGATRTGCGTCCGTTTAACCGTCCGATGCTTTAGCCCTCGAGTCCGCATTCAGGCAATGCGGACGGACTTCGGTCGTCCAAGCTCGAGCATGTGGTTCAAAGCGCTGATGGCAAGGGCGACCTCAGTCGCACGACGCCGGTCGGTCTGCGAGCGCAGCGCATCCCCGATCACGCGTTTGAAGCGGCTGATGGAGGTCTCCACCAGTGCCCGACGCGTGTACCCGGACCGCTTCTGCCAACTCATGCGTCCATGCTCCGCGATGCTTTGGAGATGTTGGTCGCGCTGAGAGGGAGTGCCTTCTGCCATGTCGCTCGGCACCGCCGTTGATCGTGGCGGGATGATCACGTCAGCCTCAGGATGGTGCTCGGCGACAGTGTTGTAGATGCAGGTCTGATCATAGGCTCCGTCGCCGATGAAGGAGGCGAGAGGAGCTGTGATCTGGTTGAGCAGGGGCTCGACCTGTGAGCCGTCATCGACATCTTTGGACGTCAGCTCGGAGGCGAGGATCTGTCCGGTCTCGGCATCGACACCAATGTGCAGTTTGCGCCACGACCGGCGCCGCCGGGTGCCGTGCTTCTCGGTCAGCCACTCGCCGGGTCCGCACAGACGCAGGCCCGAGCTGTCGACCAGCAGGTGGACGGGTCCTCTGGAGTTCGGACATGGCTTTGGGACCTCCAGAGTCTCGGCCCGACGGCTCAAGGTTGAGTGATCCGGCACCGCCAGATCCAGGCCCAGGAGCTGAAGGATCGAGCCGATTAGCCCCTCGGTCTGACGCAGCGCCAGCCGGAACACCGCCCGCAGCGTCAACGCCGTCTGGATGGCCAAAGCCGAATAGTGGGGCTGACCACCGCGGGTTGTGCGGGGCTCGGCCCGCCAGGCGGCAATGGCTTCCGTCGTGAACCACACGGTCAGACTGCCTCGCTGACGCAGACTGGCGTCGTACTTGGCCCAGTTTGTCACCCGGTATCGCTGCTTGGGGATGCGGTGACGGCGAGCGGCATTGGCCTTGAAGGGCATGGCAGATGTCCGACAGGAGGGGCACGGTCCTCCTATGTCGCCCGGTTCCGGTTACGAACTCGCCTATTCGTGCAACAACGCGTATTGGCGCAGCACATGACAAAACAACCGAGCTTTACTCGCGACCGATGAGGTATCGTCACCCGGCTTGAATAGCGACGAGCCGATGCCGAAGCCTGCGGCGCCAGCGGCGGTATAGGCTGCCATGTTGTCAGGCGTGACTCCGCCGACGGCGAGCACCGGGATATGGCTCGGCAGAACCGCCTTCCAAGCCTTTATGACATGCGGTGGGATTGCTTCTGCTGGAAAAGCCTTGATACCGGTGGCACCTGCATCGATCGCCGCGAAGGCTTCCGTCGGCGTTGCAACGCCCGGCAGGCTGATCATGCCGGCGCCGCGCGCGGCCTTGATAACTTCAAGACTGGCGTTCGGCGAGATGATGACCTTCGCGCCGGTAGCAGCGACATCCAAAACCTGTGTGGTAGTCAGTACTGTACCGGCGCCAATCAGAGCCTGATTGCCGAAGCGTCTGACCAGCTTTTCAATGCTTTCCAATGGCTTCGGCGAGTTGAGTGGGACCTCGATGATCCGCCAGCCGGCTTCGACCAGCACACCGCCTATCGCTTCCGCTTCGTCTGGCTCAATGCCGCGCAGAATGGCGACAAGGTTGCAGGCCTTCAGTGCCTCTTCGAAAGTCACCTCGAAACTCCTTGTTTGGCGGCTTCGGCCGCGATCAGCATGACACCTAGTTTGGCGGCGCTCTCCGGCCCAGGTTCAATGGATAGATCGAAGAGCGGCGCGACACGACTATAGTGGGCGTTCAGCAGGTCGTTGCCGACGATGCCAATGGTATCGCCATGCTTGAACCAACCCACGGCACGTGCCTGGCGAAACTCCGAGCCAATGACAAGGCCCGACACATAATCGAGGATGCTTTCGGGCTTCAGGTTGCCATCCAGAATGCCCGTGCGGGCGCTGAAGATCGCTGAGAGGAAGGCATCTGCGGCGACATCGCGGCTCGCCGCAAATTCCGCGCCGCGATCGAAACTCTGCCAGTCTGGTTCGGCACCCGAGGCGGAGCCTTGGGCCTTAGCGATGAAAGAATGCTTAGTCAGAAGCGAAAAGACTTCTCCGGTCGCGTAGGTCTGAAATGTCTTGATGCGACTGGCCTTCACCTGCGCCCATTTACTATGCGTGCCGGGCAGCACAAGAGTGCGATCCGTATCGAGGCCATAGCCGACGATTTGGGTTTCCTCGCCGCGCATGACGTCGGGAAAGGGCTTCGCTGAAGGATTGCGCATGCCGGGCAGGAAGGTGATGACGGCTCCGTTTGACAGGGTCAGCGTCTTTGTGCCGCCCGCCAGTTCGGAGATGCCGCCAGGCGTGTCGACATAGGGCACCTCGACCCAACCATTGCGGCTGGTGATCATGCCGCTTGCCAGTACCGGCAGCGGGCCAAGCGCGGAAAACCAGTCGCCGACCGTCTGCACGAGAGAGGCTTCGAACGCACCATCCTTGACGAACTGGATGCCGCCGCTCGTCGTCTCGCGCGTATCAAGCGTTTCACCGGTTCCCGAAACCAGCATCGCGCGGAGCGAGCTCGTGCCCCAATCGAGGATGATTGAGGTCGGTGTTGGCATAGGTTATCTCCTAAGGTTATGGCGCCACTCCCCCGGAAAGGACTTGAATTAACTTCAAGTATAGCCGTGATCTGCCGGAGAATAGGTTCGTAAAAAATGGCTACATTGCGCGAGAATGGTCGACGCAGCGTTGACTGCATTTACCGTTTTACTAGCTGATCAGAAGAAGTTGTTGAACGTGATCTTTCTCGACTCCTCGATGTGATGGCGCATTTGGCGCTCTACCTCCGCCTCATCGCGCGCGAGATATGCATCTATGATCGCGATGTGTTCGATGACCGAGCGATCTTCGCCGTGATACGGATGGGATACCTTGAGACGGATCCGATGGTTATGATCCAGAACAATTCCCATAGAGCTCAGCAGGAACCGATTTTTGCAATCCTTCAGTAAGCCATCGTGCAAGGCTCGGTCGATGTCGATGAAGTAACGACGTTTCGCTTCTTCCGATAGATCGCCCGGGGGATTGGCGAGCTTTTCGCGAAGGGCCTTCAACCATTCCTTACTAGAATTTTGGCGGCAGGACTGCACTGCTATAGATGGCTCGGTCAGAAGGCGCATCTCGTAGATGTCCCGAATCAGGTCGGCGGTCACTTCCGCGACGATCATCCCCTTGCTGGGATAGATGTAGATGAAGCCCTCTTTGCTCAGCCGCTGGCAAGCCTCTCTGATCGGCGTCCGGCTCAAACCTAGCTCCTTCTGTAGCGTTTCCTCGCTGACATCGCTGAGCGGCAAAAGTTCCCCCTCGATAATCTTGAGCTTAATCGCCTCGTAGGCGGCTGCGGTTTTTGTGTTTGCCATCTTTCGCCTTCCACACCCCAAGAACGATACGCAGATCTTGCAAGGTCGCATTATCTGCATGGGCTAATGGACTAAAAAAAGCAACCAATATATCGGTTGCATACCGAATTGAATTTGGTTATGGTCAGTTCGAATAGAGGCGCGAAGGAGAACCGCTGCCTCAGGGCGAGCATCCAATTTTCTTGAAAAGCCGACCGCTCCTGATCTGCGGTTGCCGAGACAATCGCAGAGGGATCGCGGGGCCTTTTTGACCGCCGGATGGGGATCGGAGCAGGACCAGACCAGATGAAGAGCATACTTGTTGAAGGCCCGGGCCAGCTTAAGCTGGTAGAAAGACCAGTTCCCAACCCTGAGCAGGGTGAAGTCCGCGTGCGGGTCGGCCATGCTGGCATTTGCGGCTCAGATATCCATATCTATCACGGCACGCACCCCTTCGTGCGTTATCCCCGCGTGATCGGGCACGAGTTCGCCGGCACCATCGATGCCGTCGGGCCGGGCGTCGACGCCGCCCGGATCGGCCAGCGCGTTGCTGTCACACCGGTCATCAGTTGCGGCGAATGCTATCAGTGCCGGGTTGGTCGCCCCAATGTCTGCGCAAACCTTCAGGTCGTCGGCGTGCATCGAGACGGCGGCTTCAGCGAGTATTGCTGCGTTGCCGCAGATCTCGCCCACGCTGTTCCCGATACTGTTGATGATCGCGCTTCAGCGACGGTCGAGCCCTTTTCCATTGCGGCCAACATGCTGTCGCGCACTGGGGTCGAACCTTTCGAAGTGGCGCTTGTTTACGGCGCCGGTCCGATCGGCATGACCGTCATTCAAGCGCTCAAGGGTGTCTATCAGGTCGAAACGCTCATTGTTGCGGAACGCATTGAGGCAAGGCTCGATTGGGCACGTGCCGCAGGCGCCGATCTGGCCATCAACACGTCTGATCGTAAACTGTCAGATGTGCTGGCCGAGAGGGGGCTGGCGCCGACGCTCATTATCGATGCCGCATGCCATCCAACCATCCTCGAAGAGGCGATCGATCTCGCAGCACCCGCCGCGCGTATCGGCCTCATGGGCTTTTCGCCGGATCCGAGTCACGTCTCTCAGAGGAAGCTTAATGCGAAAGAGCTTTCGATCTTCGCCTCCCGGCTTAATAATCGGCAGTTCCCCAATGTCATTGATTGGATGGCGCGAGGGCAGATCAAGCCAGCGCAATTCATCAGCCACAGCTTCCCGTTCACGAATGTCCATGATGCCTTCGCGCTTCTCGAAACCGCACCGGCCGATTGCTGCAAGGTGATGCTCGATTTCGCTTGAGCACGCCCACGCCATACGCCCGCGCAGACAAGGAATTTTACCCGATGCAGATCGTCAAAGTCGAAGCCCGCCACGTCGCCCAATCCATGTGGGGCAATTTCTGGCAGCAGCAGAAGAGTGTCCGTGGTCCAAGCCCGATGAATGAATTCGCGCGCCGTGGCGAAGGCTGGTCCTGGTACACCTGGCCACAGGGCATCGTCGTCGTACGGGTCACCCTTGAGGACGGCACGACGGGTCTCGGTTATGCCGAGGACGGGATCGGTGTCGCGACGCTGATGGTCAACGGACATCTCGCACGGATTGCCACCGGACTGGATGCCTGGGCGACCGAAGCCGTTTGGGAGCAGATGTTCCGCGCTTCCATCGTTTACGGGCGAAAAGGTGCCGCACTTCTTGCGATGAGCGCCATCGATATCGCCATTTGGGACGCTCTTGGAAAGCAGGTCGGTCAGCCGGTTTATCGCCTGTTGGGCGGTCACCACCAGAAGCAGATCCGCGCATACGCGAGCAAGGTCCAGCCCGACGACGATCTGAAGGAAGTCAAGCGCATGGCGCGCGACTATGTCGAGCGCGGTTATCAGGCGATTAAAGCAAACTTTCCCTATGGCCCGGCGGATGGACGCGAGGGGCTGGTAAAAAACCTGCGTTATATTGCGGCTGTCCGTGAGGAGGTCGGCGACAGCATCGATCTCATGACAGACGCCTATATGGGCTGGAACAGGCCCTTCGCATTGGAAATGATCCGGGAGTTGCGCCGGTTCTCACTGCGGTGGGTCGAAGAGCCGCTCATCCCGGACGATATCTCCGGACATGCCATGCTGCGTGAGCAGAACTTCGTCCCGATCGCGACCGGCGAACATGAATTCTCTCGCTATGGCTTTCAGCAGCTTCTGGAGGCTCGCGCCGCCGATGTCCTGCAGCCCGATGTGCATAGGGTCGGTGGCCTGACCGAGTTCCGGCGTGTTGCGCAGATGGCGTCTGGATCCGGTATTGAGGTGACGCCGCACGTCTACTCTGCGGCGACGCTTCACGGCGTGCTGTCGCAGCCGAACTGCACCTGGATCGAACATCTGACCAACCCATCGTTCTGGGGTGAGGGCCAGCGCGTGAAACCGCTCTTCCTCGGCGAACCGGAAGTCGTCAACGGTGCGCCGGAAATGCCGACAGAGCCTGGCATCGGCTTGCGCATTAACGTCGATGCCATTCCGGAACTTCGCGACTGGGCCGAATAAGTATCCGAAGGAGGAGAGATCATGAGCAATGACAAAACCCTTTCCGGACAAACGGCCTGGATTCTCGGCGGCGGCAGTGGTCTTGGCGCAGCCGCAGCCGACAGCCTGGCGTCGCTCGGGGCACGCGTGGTGGTTTCCGGTCGACGCGTCGACGCGCTCGACAGGACCGTGAAGCGGATCGGCGATGCAGGCGGCAGCGCCGAAGCCATCCCGGTGGACGTGCTCGAGCGAAGTCAGATCGAAGCCGCTGCCGCGAAGATCGGAGCCATGGATATCCTCGTCTACAGCTCCGGAACAAATGTGCCGCGCAGGCGCCTCGCCGAACTGAATGGCGCGGATTGGGACCGCATCGTCGATATCAACCTCAATGGCGCCCTCCACTGCGTTCAAGCGGCGCTTCCGGGCATGCGCGTCAAGGGAGCAGGGACAGTCGTGGTGATATCGTCTTGGGCGGGTTGGCGTATGGAACCCGTGGCGGGCGCTTCCTATTCAGCGACCAAGCACGCTCTTCCGGCTCTCTGTGAGACGATCAACATCGAGGAAGGGCCCAACGGCATTCGCGCAACCTGCCTCATGCCTGCGGAAGCCAGTACCGAAGTTCTCGATACCCGTGCAAACCCGCCTTCTATAGAAGCCAGAGCGAAGATGCTGCGCGCGGCAGACGTCGGCAATATCATTGGATATGTCGCCGGCGCTCCGTCCGGTGTGTGCTTCAATCAGATTGTGATGAGCCCCGTGCATAATAATTTCTACGTCCCGCGGACAGTATAAGGCTCGCGTGACGATCGATGCGAAACACCGGAACGGGGACGCATCTGAGAGAATGTATGGAATGTGGTGGCGAGAGGCGAACAGAAGTCCCCGTCTTCGACAGGGCCTGAAGTCCGTAGCGCCCAACAGGAAGGGAGGAACACCGCATGAGTTATAGTTTTGATTTCAACTCCGTTTTGACACGGAGCGATGAACTACTTTACGGCGCATGGCTGACGCTCGCCATCACCATGATCTCGCTCGTAATCGGCGTTGTGATCGCCGCGCTCGGTGCCTACCAGCTCACCAATGGCAGCCGCTGGACGCAAAGGATATGGGGCGCCTATATCGAGATTGTGCGCAACACGCCGCTACTGGCGCAGCTATTCCTGATCTTCTTCGGCCTTCCCGCCTTGGGCGTTAGGCTGGACGCGAATGTGGCGGCCGTAGTCGCGTTGTCGTTCAATTTCGCTGCCTACGCCGCCGAGATTATCCGTTCCGGCGTGGAGAGCATTCCTGCCGGACAGGCCGAGGCGGGTAAGGCTCTCGGATTGAACGGCAGGCAGGTCTTCTTCCGCGTAATCCTGAAGCCGGCACTTGCGACGATTTATCCAGCCCTTGCCGCCCAATGTGTTCTCGTTCTGCTCGGAAGCGCCGTCATCTCGACCATTTCTGCAACCGACCTGAGCTCCAGTGCAGCAGTCATCCAGGCTGCGACTTTCCGGCCGTTCGAGGTCTACTTTGTAGTCACCGCGATCTACCTAGTGATGGCCCTTGGACTGCAAGGTTCGCTCGACTTGCTCGGCCGCGTCGCATTTCCGTTCAAATCTCCCCGGGAGGCCCGCTGACATGCACCAGTTCGGCTATAATCACGTCATGTATCTTGTCGAGGCTGCCCGCTGGACAGTCGCCCTTTCGATGATCGCTTTTGCCGGCGGAAGCGTGCTCGGCTTCTTCTTTGCGTTGGCTCGCGTCCAGCCAGGTAGCGGACTGGTTCGCCGCATAGCACTGGTCATCATGCGCTTGTTTCAAGCGACGCCTTTGCTGATGCAGCTATTCATCTTCTATTTCGGCCTGAGCATCATCGGCTTCGAGTTGAGCGCATGGACGTCTGCGAGCATCGCGTTRATCGTCTATACCGGCACGTTTCTGGGCGAAATCTGGCAGGGCTGCATCAATGCCGTGCCGAACGGGCAGAGTGACGCCGGCAAGGCGCTCGCGTTGCGCTATTCGCAGCGTATGAGCCGCATCATTCTGCCGCAAGCGTTCCGCATCGCGTTGGCGCCCACCGTCGGATTTCTCGTGCAGGTCATCAAGAGCACCTCACTTGCGTCGATCGTTGGCTTCGCGGAACTCATTCGCGCCAGCCAGATGGTCAACAACGTCACGCTCCGACCTTTGCTCGTCTATACGATCGTAATGCTGATCTACTTCGTTCTCTGCTGGCCGCTTTCCTTGTGCAGCCGCTATCTCGAACGCCGCTTGGCCGCCAAAGGACGCACCGGCGGCGCCCCCCTCAACACCAAACTGCAAGCTGTTGCAGCGTAACTTCAACCAAGGAGGAAATACCATGAATTTCGAAAAGCTTTTCAAACTCGCAGCCGCAGGGCTGGTTGCCTCGGTCGCGCTGTTCGGCAGCGCGCACGCGCAGTCCACCGACGATATCGTCAAGCGCGGCAAGCTACTCGTCGCGATCGATACCACCTATGCGCCGTTTGGCACGATCAACGAGAAAATGGAGCCCGACGGCTTCGAGGTCGAACTGGCGAAGCAGATGGCGTCAGCCCTAGGCGTGACCGCGGAGATCGTCTCGGTTAATACCGCCAACCGGATTCCTGTGCTCCTGACCAACAAGGCTGACATCACCTTGTCGACCTTGGCGATCACGCCGCAGCGGGCCGCGCAGGTCATGTTCTCCATTCCGTATTCTGGCGTGAAGTTCCAGATCATCTCGGAAAAGTCGCGCAATATCAAAGGCCCGGCCGACCTTGCAAACCTCAAAGTTGGCGTCATCCGTGGCGGCGCTGCACAAGCACCCTTAAACGCTGTCGCGCCCAAGAATGCGACCATCGTCCAGTTCGATGACGTTGCCGGCTGCGTCCAGGGTCTTCTGTCGGGACAGGTGGATGCGATTGCTGAGGGCTGGCTTTTGCCCGCAAAGATGAACCAGACCGCAGGTTCTGAGAAATATGAAGCCAAGTTCGATCTAGGTGAGTCTCACTACGGTATGGCTGTCCGTCGCGGCTCCTTTGATCTTCTGCAATGGGTGAACACGTTCATCTACACCTATAAGACCAACGGCAAGCTCGCTGAACTTCACCAGAAGTATATTCAGCTGCCGCTGCCCAACCTGCCCTCGTTCTGAGTCGGCTCACAGAACCTTTGAAGGAGATAAAGATGGGCCACGCTGTAAAGATCGCTGATACGAACGAACGGAACCTTGCCGTCTCAATCAGAGACGTGAACAAGTGGTATGGTTCGCACCACGCCCTGAAACACGTCTCGCTTGACGTCGAAGCCGGGCGCCGTGTTGTAGTCTGTGGCCCATCTGGCTCCGGAAAGTSGACTCTCATCCGTTGTATCAACGGCTTGGAGGAGTTCCAGAAAGGGGACATCGTCGTCGACGGTGTCCCGCTCAGGCCCGATATGAAGGGCGTGGAAAAGGTCCGCGAGAATGCGGGCATGGTTTTCCAGCAATTCAACCTGTTCCCGCACTTGACGGTTCTGGACAACTGCACCCTTGCTCCGATGCTTGTGAAAAAGGCTTCAAAGGCTACGGCGCGAGATACCGCGATGCGGTTCCTGGAGAAGGTCAGGATTCCAGAACAGGCAAACAAATTCCCGGGCCAGTTGTCGGGCGGTCAGCAACAGCGTGTGGCAATTGCGCGGGCACTGTGCATGATGCCGAAGATCATGCTTTTCGATGAGCCGACATCCGCACTCGATCCAGAAATGGTGAACGAGGTTCTCGACACTATGATCGAGCTGGCCCGTGAAGGCATGACCATGGTCTGCGTCACGCATGAGATGGGCTTTGCCCGCAAAGTCGCAGACAGTATCGTATTCATGGATGCAGGTGCGATCTCGTTTTCCGGCTCCCCCGATCAGTTCTTCCAGAACAACGATAACCCGAGAGTTCGAGATTTTATCGGGAAGATAAACCATGGCTGATACGGTTCTTTAGCACTGCTTAAGCGTTCAAACCGTGGCTGCCTACCTCCACCGTGTATGTCGCATATCGCCCAAGAGTGCGATGCGATTTTCGCCGGAGCGACGCTCGCGCGAAGACGAGTAAACTGCGCTTAGAAAGCGGGAAACGCTACTTCGGTTGCAGGAGTGAGATGGGATCTCACAAGGGCTGTGCTCAAAGCAGAAAATGACCAGGATAGGCTGGAACACGGCGAGGTGTACCGGCGGTACCTATCTGCTCTGATTATTCAGCATCCGCTTTTCGAAGCTGGGAATAGAATTCAAGCAGGCGACGCGGGGATATAGATGAACATGTCAAATAGGATTGGGGTGCCGCGGGAAACCGGCGCAGGCGAGGCACGTGTGGCGCTGACGCCGGACAGCGCCCAGGGGCTGCTGAAACTCGGTTACAAGTGTTTGGTGGAGACGGGTGCCGGCAATGCCGCAGGCTTTTCGGACGAAGCCTATCGTGCGGCAGGCGTTACAGTCGTCGATAGCGCTCGCGCGCTTTTCGCGCAGGCCGACGTCGTTGCGAAGGTTCGGCCGCCGGAGAGTACAGAAGTGGAGCTGTTGCGCCCAGCCCAGACGCTGATCTCATTCTTCTACCCTGCCCAGAACAAGGATCTGCTAGAGCAGGCGAGGGAGCGGGGCGCCACCGTCATCGCCATGGACATGGTGCCGCGCATCTCCCGCGCTCAGAAGATGGACGCGCTCTCCTCCATGGCCAACATCGCCGGCTACCGCGCCGTGATCGAGGCCGGCAACCACTTCGGCCGCTTCTTCACCGGCCAGGTCACGGCTGCCGGCAAGGTGCCGCCGGCCAAGGTGCTGGTGGTCGGCGCGGGCGTGGCTGGACTGGCCGCCATCGGCACGGCGGCCTCGCTCGGTGCCATCACCTATGCCTTCGACGTCCGGCCTGAGGTTGCCGAACAGATCGAGTCCATGGGGGCGCAGTTCGTCTTTCTCGATTTCGATGAGGCGCAGGATGGGGCTGCCACCGGCGGCTATGCCGCGCCTTCCAGCCCGGAGTTCCGCGAGAAGCAGCTCGCCAAGTTCCGCGAACTCGCCCCGGAGATCGACATCGTCATCACCACGGCTCTGATCCCCGGACGGTCGGCCCCGAAGCTGTGGACGGCCGACATGGTCGCTGCGATGAAGCCGGGCTCGGTGATCGTCGATCTCGCGGCAGAGCGCGGCGGCAACTGCGACCTGACCGTGCCGGACGAGAAGGTGGTGACGGAGAACGGCGTAACCATCATCGGCTATACCGACTTCCCGAGCCGCATGGCGGCCCAGGCCTCGACGCTGTACGCCAACAACATCCGCCACATGCTCACCGACCTGACGCCGAACAAGGATGGGGTGATCGTCCACAACATGGACGATGACGTGATCCGCGGCGCCACGGTCACGCACCAGGGTACGATCACCTATCCGCCACCCCCGCCCAAGGTGCAGGCGATCGCCGCTGCCAAGCCCAAGGAGAAGGTGAGGGAGCTCACCCCGGAGGAGAAGCGGGCCCAGGAGGCGGCCGCCTTCCGGAGCCAGACCAAGACCCAGGTCGGACTGCTTGTCCTAGGCGGGCTGCTGATTGCGCTGATGGGGGCCTATGCCCCAGCCAGCTTCATGGCCCACTTCATCGTCTTTGCACTCGCCTGCTTTGTCGGCTTCCAGGTGATCTGGAGCGTCAGCCACTCGCTGCACACGCCGCTGATGGCCGTGACCAATGCCATCTCCGGGATCGTGGTGCTGGGCGCCCTGCTGCAGGTCGGCTCCAGCCACTGGCTGGTGGTGGCACTCGCCTCGTTATCCTTCCTGATTGGCACCATCAACATCGTCGGCGGCTTCCTGGTCACCCGCCGGATGCTGGCCATGTTCCAGAAGTCTTAGAGGATCGTCCGATGAGCTTTGGTCTTGTCTCTGCCGCCTATGTGGCGGCCGCCGTTCTGTTCATCCTGTCGCTCGGCGGCCTCTCGGGCCAGGAGAGCGCCAAGCGGGCTGTCTGGTACGGCATTGCCGGCATGGCGCTCGCTGTGGGGGCCACCGTGTTCGGCCCCGGCGTCGGCAACTATTCGGTCATTGCTGCGATGCTGGTGATCGGCTCTGTCCTGGGCTGGTATGTGGCGAAAAAGGTTGCAATGACCGAGATGCCGCAACTGGTGGCAGCGCTGCACTCCTTCGTCGGCTTGGCGGCCGTGTTCATCGGCTTCAACGCCGACCTCGAGCTTGGGCGGGTGCTGGCCCTGGATGAGGCCGCGCGGCAGGCCCTGACCGGCTTTGCCGGGGTGCTGGCGCACAAGAGCAGGGTGGAGGTTTCCATCTTGCGGGTGGAGGTGTTCCTCGGCGTGTTCATCGGGGCGGTGACGTTCACCGGTTCGGTGATTGCCTTTGGCAAGCTCGCCGGCAAGGTCGACGGCAAGGCGAAGAAGCTGCCGGGCGGACAGGGGCTCAATGCCGGGGCGGCGCTCCTCTCGCTCGTCCTCCTGGTGCTGTACGTGCAGGGGGCGGGCATCTGGGCCCTGGTGGCGATGACGCTCTTGGCCTTCTTCATCGGCTATCACCTAATCATGGGCATCGGTGGAGCTGACATGCCGGTGGTGGTCTCGATGCTCAACTCCTACTCGGGCTGGGCAGCGGCCGCCATCGGCTTCACTCTCGGCAACGATCTGCTGATCGTCACCGGCGCGCTGGTGGGCTCCTCCGGTGCGATCCTGAGCTACATCATGTGCAAGGCCATGAACCGGAGCTTCATCAGCGTGATCCTCGGCGGCTTCGGGGGCACCACGGGCCCGGTGATGGCGATTGCCGGCGAGCAGATCGCCATCGACGCCGATGGCGTGGTGACCGCCCTAGAGGAGGCCGACAGCGTTGTCATCGTGCCAGGCTACGGCATGGCCGTGGCGCAGGCGCAGCAGGCGGTAGCCGAACTCACCCGTCGGTTGCGGGCCAAGGGCAAGGACGTGCGCTTTGCCATCCATCCAGTGGCGGGCCGCCTGCCGGGGCACATGAACGTGCTCTTGGCCGAGGCGAAGGTGCCCTACGACATCGTGCTGGAGATGGACGAGATCAACGAGGACTTTGCCAGCACCGATGTGGTGATCGTGATTGGCTCGAACGACATCGTCAATCCGGCCGCGCAGGAGGACCCGAACAGCCCGATTGCCGGCATGCCGGTGCTGGAGGTGTGGAAGGCCAAGCAGGTGTTCGTCTCGAAGCGCGGGCAGGGGACCGGGTATTCCGGCATTGAGAACCCGCTGTTCTACAAGGACAACACCCGCATGTTCTACGGCGATGCCAAAGCCAGCATCGATCAGCTCGTGCAATCCATCTGAAAGGTTCCTTCGTGGACGGCGCCACCGATCGTCCACGAAGGTCTCCTCCTGGCACTTCCAAGACGTACGCCGCATGTCTGTTTCAGGATGGAATGCGGTCATTCATCGTGGCGTATGTTGCCTATAACGCAGCTTGCGCCGGGGCTTATTGCTTCACGGGTCAGGCGCAGACTGAGTTCAGCTCGTGTACGCGTCGAGGGGCGATTTCTTGTCAAAATGTTTGTTATCGGTTTTTGCTGGTTCTGTCGCAAACTCAGTTTTTACTTGCTTGTACTTGCGAACTCACGGTGAGCAGCTGCTGTAGAATCAACGGCTTGGCGCCGCTGCCATGACTGAAAATGGTGCTGAAAAATGCCTATACTTCGAGTTTGCGACAGAACCTCATCAACCTGGTCGCGGCTCAACTGGGTGTCGCGATCGTACCGCGGTGGACGTCACGCATGGCGACGCCGGGCGTCCGCTACGTTCCTCTCGAGGAAGCAGCAGGTGCGATGAACAGGCTGCCGCTTGCAGCCGCGTGGATCCGCGGCTCCCGCGATGCCGTGCGCGACGAGATGCTGGCCATGCTGCGGGACAACCTGGGGAGCTACGCCGAACAGGCCTGAGTGAACGCCAATCGCTCTCCTTTTTATTGCGCGTCACAGACCTGGATCGAATGCCCGAACTTGGAGAGGAGAGCAGTCAGTCGAGACTGCAAGAACGTCGGCTACTGGCACATCTGCGAAGTAGACCGAAGGTCTGCTGGGGAAGGGGACAACAGACATTCCTGAGGTATCCGCAATTTCCTCGGATGACCCTAAGCGGTCCTTCCCGATCCCGCGGGTGTGGTTTTTTCCTCATGGTGATGCGAGAGGAAAGGCAACCGGCAACATGCCGGCTTGATTTTAGCAGAAGATCCGAATGGCACATTCTCCGGTGGCGGGTTGTCCCGGCCAATGTGTTCTCCATCAATGTGGAGAAGCCGGCTTGCGCCACACGCTTGTCAGCAGAGGATGTGTCATGGATCCTCGCCTCCTGACCCAGCCCACTGCTTCCAGGTGGCAAGCTTACTCCCTCCGCTTACTGATGGTGGGCCGAGGTTGCCCATTGCCAGCTTCAGCCGATCCCGTGCCCCTCGCCAGGACTGGCACCGATCTTCCACGGTTCGATCCTGACCACATGGTTTGCCGCCGGACCAAACCTGATCTGCGGTTCGTTCAGGAGAGCCGCGCCCGCTGTCGCCAGACGTATATGTGCCAGTTCCACGTGAGCGGAGGAACTCAAACGAAACGCGGGATCGGACCCCGTTGCGGCGTCTGATCGGGCAGGTCGACCTCGGTTTCGTCGATGTAGCACCATCCCCAGCCCTCGGGCGGATCATAACCCTCGATGATGGGGTGGCCGGTCGCCTCGAAATGCTTTGTCGCGTGACGGTTGGGCGAGTCGTCGCAGCAGCCGACATGGCCGCATGTCCGGCACAGGCGCAGATGCACCCAAGGTGAGCCGCTCTTCAGGCATTCCTCGCAACCGAGGGCGCTCGGCTCGACATCCTGGATACTCGCGACATGGCTGCATTGACCACTCATCAGGTCGTCCTCATCGATTGCGGCACACTGGGCTGCCGACTTTGCCCTGCAAGGTAGGCGTGCAAAGCTGCCACGACCTGGGCACCTTCCCCGACCGCGGCCGCTACCCGCTTGACCGAGCCAGAGCGCACGTCGCCGATGGCGAAGACGCCGCTGCGACTGGTCTCCAGCATGTGCCGCTCCTGACCTGCCGCGGCTCCGGTCCTGATGAAACCCTTTCCATCCAGGGCGATGTCGCTGTGGGCGAGCCAGTCGGTGTTGGGATCGGCACCGATGAAGAGGAACAAGTGGCGGATCAGGCATTCCCCTTCCTCCCCCTGGCGGTTGCGCCAACGGATGGATTCGAGGTTCTCTCCCTGTCCGACCAACGCCGTGACCGTCGTCTCGGGCAAAAGTTTGATGTTGGGCTGAGCCTCGATGCGCTCGATGAGGTAGCGCGACATACTGGCCTCCAGCCCAGAACCTCGCACGAGAAGCCACACTGTCTTCACTTGGCTCGCCAGGTAGACGGCCGCTTGCCCAGCCGAATTGCCGGCCCCCACCAGCGCGACCTCCTGTCCGGTGCACAGCCTCGCCTCGATCGGGGAGGCCCAGTAGTGAACACTTGATCCCTCGAACTGCGCCAGGTTGGCCACCTCAAGGCGACGGTAGCGGGCGCCGCTGGCCACGATCACCGCTCGCGCGTGCACGGTCTCATCACCACCCGTCCTGAGGCGATACTGTCTGCCGCCATCACCGGCGGCGATGCTCAGATGTTCGGCCTCGTTGGGGATGACCATCTCCACGCCAAACTTCTGCGCCTGGTTGTAGGCCCGCGCCATCAGCGCCATGCCGGAGATCCCGGTTGGGAACCCGAGATAATTCTCGATTCGGGCGGAGGCACCCGCCTGACCACCGAAGGCTCGGCAGTCGAGCACGATGACGGACAGGCCCTCTGAAGCCGCATAGACGGCCGCCGCCAGGCCGGCTGGACCGGCACCGATGATGGCGACGTCATAGAGCTTCGATCCATCGATCGGCCCCACGAGCCCAAGGCACCGGGCGAGCTCCCGCTCGCCGGGATTGAGCAGGAGCTGTCCGTTCGGGCACAGCACGATCGGCAGGTGGTGGGGGTCGACATGGAACCGCTCGACCAGGGTTCTGGCGCAGGGATCCGTGTCGGCATCCAGCACGCGGTGCGGGTGGCCGCTCCGGGCCAGAAATCCTTGCAGCCGCAGCAGGTCGCCACTGTCCTGGTGCCCGATGATGATGGGTCCGATGCCGCCGCTTTCCAGGAGACCCACGCGGCGTAGGATGAGCGCCCGCATGACGCGCTCGCCGAGGTTGGCCTCCTGGACCATCAGGTCGCGCAGCCGTCGCGAGGGGATGACGAACGCGTCGACGGGCTCGATGGCCTCGGCCGTCACGAGCGAGGGCCGTTCGGAGAGCTGCGCCAACTCGCCCGCGAAGCTGCCAGGGCCATGAACGACGATGGTCTCGCGCCGGTCGCCGCCACCGTCCTGGCTGACCTCGACCTTGCCGGACACGACCACGATGAGCCCTGGTGCGATCTCTCCGGCCCTGACGATGCGCTCGCCGGCCGCGAACGTCGCAGCCTCGCCGAAACGGCGCATCCGGGCGATATCGTCCGGAGGCAGGGTCGGAAACATCTGATCGCGACGGGCCGCGTACGTGGCAGACACAGGCATGGTTCCCGCCATTCTGCTCGGAGCGTAGAAGGTGGATCGTCCTTCCGCTCAGGTCATGCGGCGCAGCCTAGCCTGTACGGCTTGGCTTGAACAGAGCCCGGGTGTCTTGCTTGCCTCACGGAGGCTGACAGCCCCTTTTTGACGACGAAATGCGACTTGGCAGCCTTTCCTGTAACAAGTTGAGACCGTTAATCCTTGGCGTTGCATAGGGCGGTAAGAAAGGGCCGCTTTTGGCACCTCTCGGAAGTAGACTAAGAGTCTGCTCTCGCCAGGAACATCAGACGTTCCTGGAGATCAGGTGATCGGCAGAGGATGACCCGTATGTATGGACCGGCCGTGCGTCGCAAGAGGCTTTTCGCGATGGTGAGGGTGGTCTTGCGCTCATGGATCCGGCCCGTGCGGAGGCGAACTCCTGGCCATCATGGATATCCGCGCGCATCTGTTCTCATCAGCAGATCGGCCCTTTACGGCCATCAGGGTCACCAGAGCACAGATACGACGGCGCGACCGTTCTCCATCTCGTCTTCCTCTCGCAGACCTCGGCGGGTTCTAATCGGCTAGTGGTAGTAGAGGGGCGGGATCGCCCTTAGCCCCTCACAGCCGCTGTTCGTGGTTCATAGGTGCGGTTCTGGCTCAGCACGCTCCAGGC
>NZ_JBFUMH010000116.1:0-17212 GCF_054049475.1 Microvirga sp. P5_D2
CAGGAACACCGTGCGATCTTCGCCGCAATCCGTGACGGCCAGGCGGCGCAGGCCGAGGCGCTGATGCGCAACCACCTGATCCACTCGCGGGAACGCCTGTTCGGCGGCACGCTGATCAACCTGGGCGGCACCAGATAAGTTCACACCGGCTGGTAGGCCTATCCTGACGGAGTTCCAACAGGCACTGCGACCGGCCTGCCGATAGGCCGGTCGCAACCCGCATGATCATGCGGCTGCCTTAGAGATCAGACCATGCTTCTCCAGGATGTCCGCAATCTTCGCGTCCTGTACAGGATCGGGCAGCAGCGCGGGCTGCCGGCTTGCCCCGACCGAGTTGTCCATGAGGTATAGCGCCCGCTTGACCAGCGCCGGCGGATAACCCAGGGCATAGAGATCCTTGCGAAACGCGCCGAAGCGCTCTTGCAGACGTTCCGCCTCGGCGATATCGCCCTTGTTGAAGGCGGCCACGATCCCGGCCAGCACCCCGGGCATGACATTGCCGAGCCCGGATATGCAGCCGCGGGCGCCGTTTTGCAGCGACCACAGCACCAGGTGGTCCGGTCCGGAATAGACATCGAAACCCGTCATCTCGCGCCCGACCGCCAGATAGGCTTCCAGCGTCTCCTGGCTTCCCCCGGAATCCTTGATCCCGGCGATGTTGCCATGGGCCGCGAGCGTTTTCGCCGTCGCGGGCTCGATATGGTTCTGGGTCCGAGCCGGAATGTCATACAGGTAGACGGGCGTCGTCACCTTGTCGGCGACCGTCGAGAAATGGCGGATCAGGCCGTCCTGCGTGCAGGCGATGAAGAACGGGGTGATGACCGCGATGCCATCGACGCCGATGTCCTGAAAGGCGCGGGCAAGCAGCACCGTCTCGTAAGTAGCCGGCATGCCGGCGTTGACGATGACGCGGGCCCGGCCGCCGACTTCGTCCACCACTTCCCGGGTCAGCCGGACCTTTTCCTCGAAGGTCAGCGCAGTGAAGTCGCCGTTCGTCCCGGCACACATGATGTTGTTGCCTGCCTCGACTTGGCGGCGCACCTGGGCGCGTGTCGCATCATAGTTGATCGTCTCGTCGTCGTTGAAGCAGGTGACGAGCGCGACGAAAGCTTCCTTGGCCATTGTCGTGTTCTCCATGTTCGGCAACGCCTCAATAGGCGGCTTCGTAGATGTCCAGGATGTCGGCCTCCCGCAGGTCGACCGGATTAAAGTCGAGAAGCCGCCGGATCTGGTGGGCTTCGCTGGCGCAGGCCGGCAGGTCGTCGCGCGGAATGCCGTGGCTGTGCAGCCCCATGTCGAGGCCCAATCCGGTGCAGAACGCGTTCGCGCCGCCGAACACCGCCTGTCGGCTCTCGCAGGTGAAGCCGAGTGCTTCGCCGACCAGCGCGGTCTTCTCCGGCACGGCACGGGCATTCGCCGCGAGCACGTGCGGGAAGATCAATGCGTTGGCGATGCCATGCGCCAACTTGTGCCGGGTCCCGAGCGGATAGGCGAGCGCATGGCCCGCCGTCGTGTTGACGGGGCCGAGGCAGATGCCGCCGTAGAAGGCCGCCAAGGCCAGCCCGGCACGGGCCTCGAGGTCGCCCCCATCCTCCACCGCACGCTTGAGGTAGCGCCCGACGAGTTGGATGCCGCGCAGGGCGTAGTCGTCGATGATCGGATGGGCGCGCTTGCTCGTGAAGGCCTCGACGCAATGGGCCATGGCGTCGACGCCGGTCGCGGCCGTCACCATGGGCGGGACCGACACGGTCAGCGCCGGGTCAATGATGGCGATGTCGGCCAGCATCTCGACGCTCTCCGTCGCGATCTTGTTCATGGTCTCCGGGTCCGTGATCAGGGCCCGGGTCCCGACCTCGCTTCCGGTGCCCGCCGTCGTCGGGATCTGGATCAGCTTGACGGTGCGCTTGGGTGCTCTGTTCGGGCCGGAGACATCGCGCAGGCCCTTGTCGCTGCTCACCAGGACCGCGACCAGCTTCGCCAAGTCCATGGCGCTGCCGCCGCCGAAGCCGACGATGGCGTCGGCGCCCATCGCCTTGGCCGCCGCGACCGCAGCCTCCAGGTTCGGCAGGTCCGGTTCCGGCTTGACGTCGCCGAACACGCCCGGATCGGCCAAGCCGAGCACGTCGAGGCGCGCCGCGTTGATCCTATCCGCAACGACGAAGCAGCGCCGCACGCCAACGTCGGCGACCCACGCCGCGAGCGTCGCGATCTGCCCGATACCGAAGCGGACGATCGGTGGACGCTGCATTTCCAAGGCTTGCTCAAGTCCTGGCATTGGTTATCTCCTCAGTTCCAGAATGCGTGTGCGAGAGCCGACACCGCATCGGCGAATGACGGCGGTCATACAGCGACCGCCTGCTCGGCAATCCGGCGCGCCCTTTGAACGTCCGGGTCGGGATCGAGGCCCGCCGCCAGAAGCCGGCGCGTGTAGGATTCGCGCGGGCTCTCGAAGATCTCGCGCACGGTCCCCTGCTCGACGACGCGTCCCTTCTCCATCACCATCACGTGGTCGGCGAAGTCGCGGACGACCGGTAGGTCGTGGGCGATGAAGATGAAGGCAATGCCGAGCTCGCGCTTCAGCTTGTCGAGCAGTGCGATGACCTGCGCCTGGATGGACACGTCGAGCGCCGAGACCGCCTCGTCGGCAATGATCATCTCGGGCTCCAGGGCGAGGGCCCGCGCAATCGCGATCCGCTGGCGCTGGCCACCGGAAAACTGGTGCGGATAACGTGCGGCGTGTTCGGGTTGCAGACCCACCTGCACGAGCAGCTCGGCCACGCGCTCACGCCATCGCGCTTTGGGAAGGATCTCCGGATGGATGACCCACGCCTCCGAGATGATCTGGTAGATCGACATGCGGGGATTGAGCGACTGCGTCGGATCCTGGAACACCATCTGGATCTTGCGGCGCATCGCGTAGAGCTCCCGCGACGGCATGGTGAACAGGTCCTTGCCCTTCCACAGCGCCTTGCCGGAATCGGCCTCGATCAGCCTGAGGATGGCCTTGGCGACCGTCGACTTGCCTGATCCGCTCTCGCCGACGACGGCCAGGGTTTCGCCCTTCATCAGCTCAAACGACACGTTCTTCAAGGCGTGGTAATCGCCGTAGGTCTTGCAGGCGTCCTCGACCTTGAGAATGGGCGTCCCGCCCCTGCCAGGTGCCTTCATCTCGCCGCGCCCCGGTGCGGCGGCAATCAGCTTGCGCGTGTAGGGATGCTTGGCGTGATGATAGATCTCGCTTGGGGTTCCGGCCTCGACGATCTCGCCGGCATTCATGACTACCACCCGGTCGGCGACATCGGCGACCACGCCGAGATCATGCGTGATGAGGAGCACGCCCATGCCCATCTCAGCCTGGAGTTCCTCGAGCAGCTTGAGCACCTCCGCCTGAACCGTCACGTCAAGTGCCGTGGTCGGCTCGTCGGCGATCACGATGTCGGGCTTGTTGGCGAGGGCCATCGCGATCATGATGCGCTGCCGTTGGCCGCCCGAGAACTCGTGCGGATACTTGTCCATCGACGCTTCCGGCTCCGGAATCCCGACCCGGCGCATCAGCTCGAGGGCACGCGAGGCGGCCTCCGGTGCCGCGACGCCATGGACGCGCATGATCTCGCGCAACTGCCAGCCGACGGTGTAGACCGGGTTGAGATGGCTCAGCGGGTCCTGGAACACCATGGCGATGCGCTTGCCGTTGATCGCCCGGCGCTCCGCGGCAGGCAACGTCAGCAGGTTACGTCCATCGAACAGGATCTCCCCTGACGTGATCTCGGCCGGCGGCATGTCGAGCAGGTTCATGATGGTCGAGGCGGATACCGACTTGCCCGAACCGCTCTCGCCGAGAATGGCCAGGGTCTCGCCACGGTCCAGGTGCCAGCTTATCCCCCGAACCGCATCGACGATGCCGGCGGCGGTGTGGAACCGAACGGAGAGGTTCTTGACCTCGAGCAGGTGACGGTCAGCCATTCTTGCGTCCTCCGATTTCAAGCCGCCAGCGCTGGGCGGGATCGAGCGCGATGCGAAGCCAGCCCGACAGAAGGTTCAGCGACAGCGTGGTCAGGATGATTGCGAGGCCGGGCCAGAAGGCGAGCCACCAGGCATTGGCCAGATACTGCCTGCCCTGTGCGACCATCAGGCCCCAGGTGATTTCCGGGGGTTGGATGCCGATGCCGAGGAAGGATAGTGCGCTCTCGGCGAGCATGACGAAGGCAAAGTCGAGCGTCGCGATCGTGACCAGCGTCGGGACAATCATCGGCAGGATGTGCCGGAAGACGATCCGCCTGGACGATGCCCCCATCACCTGCGCCGCCTGCACGAACATCCGCTCGCGGATCTCCAGCGCCTCGGCCCGGGTCGTCCGCAGGTAGATCGGGATGCGCGTGATTGCCAGCACGAGGATCAGGTTCGCGACCGACGGCTTCAACATGTAGAGCACGATGACCGCCAGCAGCAGTGACGGGAACGACATGATCACGTCGGCAATGCGCATGATCAAGGTGCTTGCCCAATTGGGCCCGTAGCCGGCGATGAGCCCGAGGATCGCGCCGAGGATAGAGGACAGGACGACGGCGCCGGCTGCGATCGCAAGGGTGTTCTGGGCGGCGACGACGATGCGGGCCAGCAGGGGCCGTCCGAGCGCATCGGCGCCGAGGACGAAGAGCCAGCCCTGCTGCAGCGAGAAGGGCGGCGCGTTGCGGCCGCGCAGGTTCTGCCTGACGGCGGCATCGCCAAGCCATGCCGGGCCAAAGATGGCACAGAGGATCACCAGCAGCAGGAAGATCACCGCAGCGGTGGCGAACTTGTCGCGCCACAGCATGCCGAGGACAATGCTTACGCGGCTGCGCTGGGGCGCTGGGACCGCATTCACGGGGGTTGGGGTTGCGACGGCCATGGGTCAGGTCCTGATACGGGGATCGAGCAGAGCGTAGGCCAGGTCGATCAGCAGGTTCATGATGAAGATCGCCAGCGCGGTGACCAGGATCGCGGCAAGGATCACGTTGAAGTCGCGCGTCAGGATCGAGTCGATCATCAGCTTGCCGACGCCCGGGAAGCCGAAGATGGTTTCGACTACGACGGCGCCGTTGAGCATCGCCGCCGCTTGGTCGCCGATAACCGTGATGACGGGCAGCATCGCATTGCGCAGCGTATGGACGAAGATGATCGACCGGTTGCCGACACCCTTGGCACGGGCCGTCTTGACATAGGCGGATCCGAAGGCCTGGATCATCGAGCCACGGACGACCTGGAGGAGGAGGCCGAACGGCCGGATGAACAGCACCGCGATCGGGAGGATCCAGTGCCACACCGTGCCCGTACCAGACGTCGGAAGCCACCCGAGGCCGATGGCGAAGACGGTGATGCCGACGACGGCGATCCAGAAATCGGGCGCCGAAGCGCCGATCAGGGAAATCAGCGAGACCAATCGATCGAAGATGCCGCCGGGCCGGAAGGCGGCCAGCGAGCCGATGACGATGGCGGCGATCGAGACCAGAACGATCGTGGTGATCGCCAGCCAGAGTGTCCAGACGAAGGCTTGGAGAACGATGTCGATGGCCGGGCGCGCCTGACGCAGGCTGTCACCGAAGTCGAGGTGCAGCACATCCCAGACGTAGCGGCCGAACTGCACGATGATGGGATCATTGAGCCCGTGCAGTTCGCGGAACTGGTTGAGCATTTCCGGCGTGGCATCGACCGGAAGGAAAAGAGCTGCCGGGTCACCTGTCAGGCGGGACAGGAAGAAGACCAGGACGAGCAGGAGTGCGAGCGAGAAGAAGCTCGATATGATGCGCGAAGCGTATTGGGGCACGGCTTTCCTCCACGGTAGGCGACATCCGGCGGCGAGTGCGGGAGGCAGTACCGCCTCCCGCGATCGCCTCACTTGAAGGTGATGTCCGCGAGCTCGAGCTGGGAGTTGGTCGCAATCGTTGGGGTGAATGCGATCCGCTTGCCGACCCGGGYGAAGTTGACCATATGGAAGAGCAGGACGTCGGCGACCACGTCGTCATGGACATAGGCGATCAGGTCCGACCACAGCTTGGCCCGCTCCGGCCCGGTCGCAGCCGTAGCCTTGGCGATCAGCTCATCAGCCTTCGGGTCCGAGATCCCCGACTGGCGGCCCTTGCTGTCATACTTGAAGTACATCGAGAACACCGGGTCACCGCGCGAGTTGTCGTGCTGGACCACGAGCATCTGCGGCGGCCGGCCCTCCTTGAACGGCTTGCTGTAGAGCTGTTCGATCTGGGCAACCTCGAGCATCTGGACATCGACGTTGAACCCGACATCCTGCAACATCTGCTGGATCGCCTCGACCACCTCGACGACGCCGGGGAAGAGGTTGGACCGCCCGATCAAGTAGAGCTTGGTATCAACCGGCACACCGTCGGCCTTGGCGGCCGCGAGCAGCTTCTTGGCCTTGTCGGGATCAAAGGGGAACGGCTTGACGTTGGGATTCCAGCCGAGCGTCGTCGGCGGCACGATGGCGGCTGCCTCGACGGTCCCCTTCGGCAGCAGGGATCCGATGAAGGCGCCGCGGTCGATAGCGAGATTGAGCGCCTCACGGACTCGCTTGTCGGTGATGGGCGCCACGGCGCTGTCGATGCGAAGGTACAGGGTCTCGGAGTTCAGGTACGAGACGTCGCTTTTGGCATCGGTTGCATCGGCGGCAGAGATCGACGGGGCCAGATCGGCCTCGCCCTTGGTCACCATCGCGGCGGCAACGGCGGGGTCGGAACGGAACACATAGGTGGCCTTCTTCACCGCGGGTGCTTGGCCCCAATAGTCGCTGCGTGCTTCTAGGGTGATGTTCTGGCCCTGGTTCCACTGGGTGAGCTTGTAGGGGCCGGTGCCGACCGGGTCACGGACGAAGGCCAAAGGCGTCTCGGCAGGCACGATCGTGACGATCGACATGAGCAGCGGCAGGATCGGCTGCGGCGGAGTGGCTGTGACGTCGATCGTATTGTCATCGACGACGTTCAGGCTGAGCTTGGTATCGCCGAAGTAGCGTGAAGACTCGCAAGTGATCTTGTCGCTCAGCATGCGCTCGACCGAGTGCTTGACGTCGTTGGCATCGAAGGCCGTCCCGTTGGAGAACTTCACGCCCTTGCGAAGGTTAAAGCGCCAAGTGCCATTGCCCTGGTCGGTCCAGGATTCGGCCAGCCGGGGCAGCACGCCCTTGCCGCCTTTCACGTCGTATTGGGTCAGCGTCTCGTTGACGTTCTGCAAGATGACCCGGCCGATATTCGACCGCGTAGCCATGCATGGCTCGACCAGATCAAGGTCCTCGCCGAGGACAACAGTCACCTCACCGGCCTTCTGGGCGTAAGCGGACGCCAGCGGCAGAGCCGTCAGCGCAGCGGTAAGCAGCAGAGTTGAACGGATCATTTCCTACCTCCCTATGTCGCCCCGCGACCAGACCCACAGCCCTTTTGTGGGCCTTGTGACGGGGTAGCCTTTGTTGCGTGTAATATTGCCGCCGTTTTACAAGTTGTCAACATATTATTTCCAGACGGATCGTTTCGATGCACATGCCAAGACTATTCATCTTCGCGTAATGCAATTTATTCAATTTTACCAATGCTTTGTAAGCGCGGCGGTAAATTTAGGAGGGCAATTTATCAACTTGACAAGCTTGCAAAACTGGTTCATTTCGATGCCACATTCGCAATGGGAGGACACCGTGACGCCAGACAACATTGCAGAGCACATGACCGGTCGCTTGGAAAAGATCGGGCCCGACCGTGGGGAGGCGTTCCTGCCTTCGCCGGTGATCCACAATCACGCGTCGTTCCTTCAATGGCTGCCGGATGGCTCGCTGGCCTGTGCCTGGTTTGCCGGCACGCTGGAAGGCCGACCCGACATCTTCATCCGCATGTCCACGCTGGCACCCGGGGCCACGCAATGGAGCGCCGCGGACCAGGTCTCGGACGACGAGACGCGCTCGGAGCAGAACCCCGTCATCTTCATCGACCCGCAGTCAGGCTCGATCGGCTTGTTCCACACGGCCCAGCCAGGCGGGCGCCAGGAGGAGTGCGTTGTCCGCTTTCGCCCGATCGAGCGAACGGCTGCCGACGTACATTCCGGTCCGCCACGTACCCTCGATCTGCCCAAGGGCAGCTTCGTGCGCGGATCCCTAATCGTCCGTGATGACGGGGCGTGGATGCTTCCGCTCTTCCTATGCAAGGTTCTGCCCGGCACACGCTGGACCGGCAGCCATGACATCGCAGCCGTTGCCGTCAGCCAGGATCGCGGCGAGAGCTGGTCCCTCCTGGACGTGCCGAACTCGACCGGCTGTGTCCACATGACCATCGTGCCGCTCGGCGGGGCCAGCATGGCCGCTTTCTTCAGGCGGCGGCAGGCGGACTTCGTCTACCGGACGGAAAGCACCGACGGCGGACGCAGTTGGTCAACGCCCGAGCCGACGGACGTGCCGAACAACAACTCCTCGATCGTCGCCATCCGGCTCGCCGATGGGCGTGTAGCGCTGCTGTGCAACCCGGTTTCCGCAACGGATTCGCCTGCCCGGCGCGAGTCGCTCTATGACGAGCTCGGCGAGGAAGACGATGGACGCTCAGATCCCGCTGGAGGGGTTGCAGCCATTTGGGGCGTGCCGCGCGCTCCCCTTACCCTCTGCGTATCGACCGACGGCGGCAAGACCTTCCCGCAACGGCGGATCGTCGACGATGGGCCGGGAACGTGCCTTTCGAACAACCCGCTCGATGGCCGGAACCAGGAGCTGTCGTACCCAGCGATGGTGCAGGGACCGGACGGTGCGCTGCATCTCGCATACACCTTCCATCGACGCGCCATCAAATACGTCCGCCTGGCACCGGACTGGGTCGATCGGCACTGAAATCGCGAAAGTGTGCATCGCGCATTCGACCTAAACCGATGTGGCGATCGGTGCACCGGTTCTCGTGCGGGTTGAACGCTCGCCTTCGCATAAGGGCAACCTCCGCCTGATCCAGGCTCTAGAACGAGACCTGGATCAGCCAATAGTCCGAGAGCCTGTGCGGGCATGAGCCGCCAATACACAATTTTGCGTTCGCCCAGTATGTGGCCTGCCATTATGTCCTGGGCGTGCAAGTCAACGACATCACTGCTGATGAAAAGGATCCCACTGCGCGCGTCGGAAGGACCGCTGTGGGTCAAAGTGTAACGTAGAGCGGATCAAATGAAGGTCCGCTCAGCGCGCAACCGCACAACTTGGGGTAAGGTCATCCCAGTGCCAAACTAGGAAATCCCCTGGCCTTTAAGGATGTCCGGTGTTCCCTGCTTGAGCAGACCTTTAGCCCACTTCCGGATCGACGCATGGGAGAAATTCAATCGCAGCACCTACCAACTCACCTCCCCCATGCCTGAAAGATTGTGGGAGATATCGCGGCTGATGCTGCGAGCGTGCCGGAGAGGCGCAGCAGAAGGTTGCCTGCCAGCCAACCACGGTGAACTGTGAGACAATAAAGTGATGCACCTTAGGAGGCTGTCATGGCTGAGTATGTCTGGCACCACGATCTGAAGGGCGAAGCGGCGCGGCTGCGGCTGATGTCGGACCTGCTCGACCCATCAAGCGAGTTTCATTTATTGCAGACAGGTGTTGGCATGGGTTGGCGTTGCCTGGAGATCGGCGCCGGCAACGGCTCGCTGTCGCAGTGGCTCGCGCAGCGCGTCGGTCCCGCCGGGCATGTCATCGCCAGTGACATCCGCACCGATCTGATGGAAGGAATTGCACGCAGCAATCTGGAAGTGCGCAAGTTTGATGTCGTACGCGACGAGCCATCTGATGCACCGTACGACCTCATCGCAATCCGGGCGCTCCTGCACCATCTACCCGAACGCCGCGCGGTTGTGGGCAAGGTTGCGCACTGGCTCAGACCGGGTGGTCATCTTTTCATTCAGGAGCCCGACTTCTATCCGACATGGACTGTCGGGCCGCCCACCCAGAAACATTTCTGGACGCAATTCATTCAATGGGCGGCAGCCCACAAGATTGACTATTACGTTGGGCGCAAGATTCCCGCGTGGCTGCAAGCAGAGGGCTTGCTGAATATCAACTCCGAAGGGCATGCCATTCTCTATAACGGCGCTTCGAAATTTGCGGAATGGTGGAATTATGGGATCYGCGAAGTMGCCGACAAGCTGCAAGCCGAAGGCGGCATATCACAAGCAACACTCGACGAGTTCTTTGCCTTGTATCGCGACCCAACTTACTGGACGACAACAATCGCGTTCACAGCAACAACCGCACAGCGCCAAACCGAGCTTGATTGAGCTGAAACTCGGGTGGAGCAATGCCCGCTCCGGACCAGTCTCTGAAGATCTCCTGCCCTTCACAAAGGACTGCTTAGGCTTGGTGAGCGGACCAAAGCGTTACTTCGGCAATGTGCCAAAAGGCAACATTTAGGCTTGCGCGRCCGCGTTTCAGGCTTACTGCTTTCCTGCAATGCCTGTTCAAGCGCCAATGATGTGCCCGACGGGCTTCAACGACTCGATACGGTCCGCAACGATCTTCATCATGGCCAGTAGCGGCACTGCGAGCAAAGCGCCGGGAATGCCCCAGAGCGTGTGCCAGAAGAAAAGTGAGATGATCACCAGCACCGGATTGAGCGTGAACCGCTTGGCCAGAAGCATCGGCGTGATTGTTTCGCCTTCCGCAACGTGGATGAGGAGATAGATCCCGGCGGGGATCAGTGCGTACCAGGGCCAGCCGAAGCTCAGGACGCCTGCGACGAAGAAAATCACGAGGCCTGCCATCGGACCGAGGATCGGGATGTAGTTCAGCAGGAACGCGGTGGCACCCCACAGAAGCGGCGTGCCAAGCCCACAGGCCCACATGGCCAGCCCTGTGGCCACGCCAACAAGGGTGTTCATCATCGTGATCGTCAGAAGATAGCCCGTGATATTCTCCTGGATCTCGGTTGCGATCTCGACCGCCTGCCGCTTGTCGGAAAAGCGTGGCAATACCTCTACAAAGCCCCGCAACAGGCGATCCCCTGAGGCGAGTAGAAAGAAGAGCACGATCATGGTGGTGAAAAAGCGGGACAGCATCGTCGCCGTACCGCTGGCCAGCGACCCACCGAAACCTGAAGCTTGCTTGACCGTAATGGTTTGAGCGCCCCCATCCGGACTGGCCGCACTGGTGACGTTTTCCAGCTCCTTCAATCCTTGCTGGAGGAAGTCGAGCGGCGGACGCAGCACTGCCAGCTTCTCCTTGAGGAGAGGAAGGCTCTCAGGCGCACGCTGGATCCAGCCGGAGGCCGGCAGCGAGACCGCAAAGCCAATGGTCGCAATGGCGCCGAAGACAACAAGGATCAGGAGCAGGGCTGACAGCGCTTGGGGTACGTGCAGCCGCTCGTGCAACAGACGCATCGCAGGCTGAAGCAGGAGCTTCAGCACAACGGCCAGCATGATTGGAAGGATGATCTCTTTGCCAAGGTAAAGCGTGTACACCACGGCCAATACGCTGAGCACGAGGAGGCCGACCGAGCGGACGCCCTTGGGCACAGCCTCACCAGTGGCCACGGCGTCCTGTGCTTCACGGGTTTTTTGCGCTTCAGCCTGCGCGTTGGCTTGCGACGGAGCGACGGTCCGTTGTTCCCGTGCCACTCTCACCCTCCTCACGTGCCAGAAGGGCCAACTCTCACCGGAACGGAAGGTTGCTGGATGTCCGCTTTCCCGGGCCCGCCGCTTCGAGGYGGAACTGGGCATGGGCCTGCGCTCCCGGCGGCGGCTGCGGCTGTTCAAGGCGATTGAACTCTCAGGGCGGCCTGGACGTGAGCCGAACGGCCATGGAGCTCGGCTACGGCTCCACGTCGGCCCTCGTGTACGTATTCCGAGTTAAGATGGGGGCGGCCCTGGCCTACATGCGCGGACGCGGGGCGGATGGTTCGAACGACTGCAATGAGTCAAAAACGGCCTTTAAGCGTGGCCGTGTAAAGGTCCGCTTGTCGCGCTTTTGCAGAAGTTCAGCCTACTTCCGGAACGTGCCAGGAACAGACCTTTGCCGATCCATGGCGGCGAGAGCCTCAGGGCTAACAGTTAAATCTCCAACGGAGGGCCGAATGTTATCCTGATTTCCGAGCGCATTGTTCGTAGAGCCGCATACATTGTTTGCACGTCACCAAGGCCGCCATCTCCTCCGATGTGGAACTGGGCAGTATCACCCCAGTTATCTCTCAACGAGAAGGCGCATTGGCCTGCAAGCACTTGGACCGCCATGGCCATGATTGCTGACACCCGAGCTGATGGAACGAGAGTCGGAATACCTACGCCGGCGGTGGTTCTCGGTGCCCTGGGGGTTGTGTTCGGCGACATCGGCACCAGCCCCCTTTACGCCTTGAGAGAGGCTGCCATCGCCGCTGACCACGGCACCCTGTCCGTAGCCACCGTGCTGGGGGTACTGTCCCTGATCCTGTGGTCGCTAGTTGTCGTCATTTCGATTAAGTACTGCCTGTTCATCCTCCGGGCCGACAATCGCGGCGAGGGAGGAATCATCGCCCTCCTCGCACTTCTAGGCGTTCGACGCATCCAGCCCGGCTCCTGGCGGATATACCTTGCCGTCTTCGGTCTCATCGGAACAGCGCTGCTGTACGCTGACGGCACCATCACGCCGGCGATCTCAGTCCTGAGCGCAATCGAAGGTCTCTCGATCGATGACGCCCGGTTCCAGCCTTATGTGCTGCCAATCACGATGGCTATTCTGGTGACGCTGTTTTCGGTTCAGCGCATGGGCACCGGCCAGATCGGCCGGATCTTCGGCCCGTTTATGCTTGTGTGGTTCGGGGTACTGGGGTTGCTCGGGCTCGGCAGCCTCCTGGCGGCTCCGGGTGTGCTTGTTGCAATCAATCCGTACTACGCGCTCAGCTTCCTGATCCATACGGATGTCGAGGTGACGCTCGGGGTGCTGGCCGCCGTCTTTCTCACCGTCACCGGCGGAGAGGCGCTGTATGCGGACTTGGGCCATTTCGGCCCTGCCCCGATCCGCACTGCATGGTTCACCATTGCCCTGCCTGCACTGGTGCTGAACTACCTCGGACAAGGCGCTCTGCTCCTCACCGATCCGGTTGCCATCGAGAGTCCGTTCTATCATCTCGCTCCGGACTGGGCTCACTATCCCCTCGTCGTGCTCGCCACCCTGGCGACAGTCATCGCCTCGCAGGCTGTCATCACCGGAGCCTTCTCCCTAACCCAGCAGGCGATCCAGCTTGGCTTCCTGCCCCGGATGCGGGTGATTCATACCTCGAGCCACGAACGTGGCCACGTCTATGTGCCGCTCGTGAACTGGGCTCTGGCGACGCTGACCTTCATTGCCGTCCTGGGCTTTGGGTCGTCCAGTCGGCTGGCTGGCGCCTATGGCCTGGCAGTGTCGCTCGACATGGTGATCACAACCATCTTGGCGACCTATGTGGCGCTGCACTGGGGCCACAAGCCCGTTCTTGTTTATGTGCTGAACGGATGCCTGCTTCTCGTCGACTTGGTCTTCTTTGCGGCGAACACCACCAAGCTGCTGGAGGGGGGCTGGTTCCCGCTGCTGATTGCGTCAACGGCTGCCTTCATGATGCTGACGTGGCGCAAGGGGCAGCAGCTCGTCAAACGGGCCCGGACACACCTACGCATGAGCACAGGTGACTTCTTGCAGATGCTCAAAGATCATCCGCCGATCCGCATTCCCGGGACAGCCGTTGTCATGTCAGCTTCCCAGACCGGGATCCCCGGCACCCTGCTGCACCACCTGAAACACAACCGTGTACTACACGAGCAGGTGTTCCTTGTCTCGGTGATGGTAACCGACGAACCGACGGTCACGGCGAAGCATAGAGTTCATCTCGTGCCGATCGGCGATGGTGTTCAGCGCCTCATCCTGCGCCTAGGCTTCACCGAGAAGCCCAATGTGCCGGTAGCTCTGCGCCTTGCAGCACGCGACCATCACCTGATGGATCTCGATCCCGACAACATCACCTACTATGTCGGCCGGCAGACCGTCGTCGCCACACGAGCGCTTCCCGGCATGGCATTCTGGCGGGAAGTGATTTTCGCCATGCTGAACCGCAATGCCGAACTGACGGCGGATTATTTCTGCATCCCGGCCTCGCAGGTCGTCGAGATCGGTAGCTCGATCGAAATCTGACCTGATACGAAGTCAAATTTCACATTTGATTACTGATAGCGGACTCGGCGTTCAGAACCTCTCCCGCGAACGGCACCGCCACGTCGGAGTGTCACCTGTGGGTCACGGATGGCCTTTGAACAAGGCGCTGTAGAGGTCTGCTTGCTCTGTAGGTCCAGATGTTCGGCTGAATTCCCCCTCGTGCCATAGGCGGACATTGGCACTCAGATCTCCAATCGGCCCTCGAAGAGGTAGATATCCTAGGTCGCTCTCGGTCAGGCGTCGTTGCCTATTGCCTATTGCCTATTCTAACTCAGCCACTTTCAACGCTGCCAGGCTCGTCGCAGGCTCGGCATTCCGGAACGGCTTGGTCAGCCGCGGCAAATCTGGGTCGATCCCTTCACTCTCGGCGTAGCAAGCATGCCCGTATCGCGTCGTCGCGTTCTATATCGTTCAGCGTTCCTCGAACTTTATGAGCGACCAGAAGATCGCCGAATCGAACAACAATGTCAGTCTGGTTATCGTCCGACTGGATTGCCTTTTCTTTCGAGAGACTATCGAGGAAGGAAACCGCGCTGTGTCCGATGAAAATCGCCCCAGCTACGCTGGTCGCCAACAAACCCGATATAGAGCCATGGACCCATGCGACTACCGGGGCAGACGAGGCCATGCCGGTTTTCGCGAGCCAATGCAGAACGCCAGAAATTCGAAACTTTCGGGGGACACGGTTGTGGTAGAAGCCCTTCGACCATCGCATCAATCTACGAGGCGGAGAATAGCTGTCTGCAATCCACGACTGCATCAGCCTCTCATTTTTGCTGGTACGCGCCAAGGTAGCCTGCTGATCAAATTACAAGGTAGCAGCTTTTCTTACCTCAAGCTGGCTATTCTCCAAGCGCCCGGTGGTCCAAGCTGAGGGTTTTTCGGAGTATGAACGATGGATCGCGTTCAATGTGTTACAATGATGCAAATTACCCTGTTCGGTCCAGCTTTAGCGCATGATCTTGATCTTGATCGCGACGGTTCGGACGGAGGGCCGAAGGTCCACATAGGCCCATGACGCAAGCTCATCGAGGGCAGCCCTGACGCCCTTTGCAGAAGCATTGGCCGTCAACGCCGCCGGGCTAGGAGAAGCAACGGCGATACCTCCCATAGTCGCCAAGAGCGCGATTCGGCTATCCGCACTCAGGCCTTATGAAGGCCACCCGACTTTTTTCGGTCGGGCGTAATAAAATATTCTCCGTAGGTGATCTTAAGAAATTGACCACGAGTGAAATCTCGGTGGTTTCAGGTCCCCGCAACCAAATCTGAGACAAAGCCCCCGCGGTGAAAACTAGACGGGGGCTTTGTCATGTCTGGAGCCTGTAAAACATATCAACGGGAAAGGGTCGGCAAGGGTGGTGCCTAAATCCTTTCCCAAGCCAATGACTTCACGGAGCGTCGTAGCGCATCGAGAACGCGCACGTTCTTCAGCGCATCCTCGAGATCGTATCTGAGAGGAGCGGCACCACGAACGACGCGACTGAACGTCTCTCCCTGGAGCTGATATTGATCCGCGACGGGGAACTCGACGGCCCGCGCTGAACAGCCGCCATGCACGGCCCCATCATCGAGAAATATGCGGGTCGGCTGGTCAGGCGGGGCATTGAAAGGAATTTCGATCTCGATACGCCCCTTCGTCCCGAGGATTTGGACCCTCTGATAAGGCACGAGTTGCGTCGAAACTGTGAAGGTGAGCTGGCGACCTGCACCGAAATCCAAGAGTGCGCTCATCGTGCGGTCGATTGCCAGGGCGGGATCGGGATCCTCAAGCGCGATGGCACGGGCCGGTTCGGCATCGAAGAAGTAGCGCCCGGCCACCACCGCGTAACAGCCGATATCCAGCAACCCACCTCCACCGATATCCGCCATGTTACGGATGTTGGATGGGTCTGCGTTGAAATAGGAGAAGAGCACTTGGATCGCCCTCACCTCTCCGATGGTTCCCTCCTGAATGAGATTTCGGGCGTGTTGCCATTGCGGATGGTGTCGGACCATGAAAGCTTCGGCGATGAAGACTTTGGATGAGGCCTCCTTGAGTTGCTCCGCCTCCTGAGCCGTGATCGCAATCGGCTTCTCGCATAACACGTGCTTACCAGCACATGCCGCCATGAGTGTCAGTGGGACGTGCAAGTGATTGGGAAGCGGATTATAGATGGCTTCGATATCCGGATCTGCGAGCAACGCCTCGTATGAACCGTAAGCCTTCGGAATTCCGAGTTCTTGAGCCATGGCCTGCGCCGATGCCTCGTTTCGCGAAGCGACGGCGACAATGTCACAAAGCGGACTTTTCATCATTCCCGGAACGACCTTTGTCCTTCCGATCCTGGCCGTGCTCAAGACTCCCCAACGAACCGGCTGCATTTTGTCCTCCCTAGAGTATGTGTCGATGAGCGGCGCAAGCATTCTTGAACTTAACCGTGATGCGACCTGCACTCGCTCGGTTACTCACTGCCTTCGGCTGCGCGGAAAACGAAGAAATCGAAATCCGCCGGTAGAGCGCGCCCCGACAGATCGTGCGCTGCCATTCCAACGAACGCACCGGTAAACGAGCCGTGAGCACCCAGCCCTGCCTCGTCGGACAGAATGCTCGCATCGAGAACAGGACCGACAGGTTTCCAATTTATTCCGTCGGTAGACCACCTAAACTGAAGATCCGCCAGATGCACATCGACGCCGAGATGAACTGGACCATCAGCCGACAGAAGCAGATCGCTGTCGAGAGCATATGTCATCAAGGAATCCGGGTAGTCTCCCAAACATGAGATGACCTGGATCACCCGCCTTCCCTCGTCGTCAGCGGACACGGCGAGATAGTGGAAGCGCGCACGGTCATAATAGCAAATCAGGCCGGCAAGCTGTTGATAGGACTCCGGATTGAAATCCAACACGGTTTCAGCCGAATAGCTCCATTCCGTCTGCCGCCGGGCGACCAGCGCCTGCTCGAACCAACTCCCGACGGACTCGCGCCCGTAAAGCCGGAGATGCCCCGGTTTGGCGCTCAAAGAGAACAACCGCTCCCATTCCGGCGTGCGCAGCCACTGAAACTCGGACGGGAGACTTTCATCGTTGAAATCG
>NZ_JBFUMH010000117.1:0-17210 GCF_054049475.1 Microvirga sp. P5_D2
GTACGGGGTCTATTGACCCCGTACCACCTTTGCATGTTACCTCGTCACCAGAACCGGGCGCACCCGGTTCTGGGGCGTTAGAACCTCTCCAGAGCGGTCGGCATCGACCGCAACGATGTCTCCCTTGCCTTATGGTCGGGGAGGTGTTGGCGCATGTCCAAGGCGAAAGCCCAAAGGCCAATGCGGCCGTCTCTGGCGGTTTCTAAACTCCCCGGCCACCAGCGCATTGCTGGTGGTCGCTCCAACTTCAGGGGAGTTGTCGATGGAGCCGTCCTACAGCGTCCAGTCCTACAGTGTGTTGGCCGACGCCTTGTCCAAGTTTCACACCGCGCCCGAATGGATTCAGGCGCTTTGGCTCGTCATGGTGCCGGTCACGATCGTGGGCGCGACCGCCTGCATCATGCGCGCCGTGAGGGAGATCGCGGCGGCCATCGCGCGGCGCGGGGCGGCGGGCGGTATCTGGCAGGGGCAGCCCGTCTATGCGATCTACCGAAGCCCCGATGGGCGCTGGATGCTCTATGCGCGCGGCGCGGTGCGGGAATTGCAGGGTGAGGATTCCTTGCCGGAGGAGGCGTTGCCGTCCCTGATCCGGCGGGGTTGAACGGCTGTCACCGTTCCATGCGGGGAAGTTGCAGTCACATTCGGAAACTGCATTGCCTCGCCCATTCCCTCTCTCGAACAGGAGAGGGGAATGGGCTGCAGCAACGCTTGAGATGACTGGATGGAGCGAATGGCTCCGACTGTTCGAGCCCGATCAGGGCGCTTGGTTTAATCCATCTTCTTGGTCGACCCTGTCGTGGTCGGCTGGCATGCCGCGCTCTGCGAACCGGCAGGGCAATTGGCCTTGTGCTTCATCGAGGCTTCGCGGCGGTCGGCTTCGCTCTTGGATGCATGCTTGGCCGTATGATGGCGCACCGTCGTGTGCTTCTGGACCTGAGGCTCCGTGTACGAGCTTGAGGGGTGCTGCTCTGCTGTTGCGGCTTGCGCGGCCAAGGGCGCGCCCATGAGGCAAGCGACGGCCGATGTGGCGATCAGAAGCTTTTTCATCGAATCTCTCCATTGAATGAAGGTACTCATCGGTACCTGTCGAGGATGCTACCGCCGGTGACTTAGGAGAGAATGAGGACGTATCGGCCGCGCCTTCGAGGCGAGGCGAGGCGGCAAAATGCATCGTTGTATTTTGCCGATTATGGCGTTGAACTCGTGGTCGCAGCATGGGCAGCCGGCATGCGGGTTCTCCTTGTGGAAGACGATCTTCTGATCGGTCGCAGCCTCATCCGGGCCTTCGAAGGAACCGGGAACACGGTGGATTGGGCGCGCGCGGGCGGCGATGCTCTGGAGGCGCTCAGCACCAYGCTCTATTCCATCCTGCTGCTCGATCTGGGCCTCCCGGACAAAGCCGGTCTCGATGTGCTCAAGGACATGCGACGACGCAAGGACACGACACCGGTCCTGATCATCACCGCCCACGACGATATCGAAACCCGCGTGGCCGGTCTCGATATCGGGGCCGACGACTTCATGGTGAAACCCTTCGATTTCGATGAACTCGCCGCCCGAATCAGAGCCGTCGTGCGTCGCCACGACGGGCATCCGGCATCTCTGATCCAATCGTCGGAAATCATGCTGGATCTTGCAGGTCACCAAGCGACGTATAAAGGCGTCACCCAGCTTCTGCCGGCACGGGAATTCGCGCTCATGCAGGCGCTTCTGGCACGTCCCGGCGCCATTCTCTCGCGCAAGCAACTGGAGGATTCGCTCTATGGCTGGGGCGAGGAAGTGGAGAGCAATGCCGTCGATGTCCTGATCCATTATATCCGGCGCAAGTTCGACAACGATATCATCCGCAATGTTCGTGGTGTCGGATGGATGGTTGCCAAATGAAGCACGGCAATTCCCTCCGCAGGCAGCTCACGGCGTGGTTCACGATTCTTCTGATCTCCTTCGGCCTGATGGGCGGAGTGGGGGCCTATATCGTCGCGCAGCAGGATCCCGACAATTTCCTGGACGATCAGATGCGCGAAATCGCGCTCGATGTGGTGGGGTCGGTCGATGACTTGGCTCAGATGCCGGCACCTCCGCTGGGCTCGTCCGACATGATCGTCGTGCAGGCCTGGGACGCGGACGGCCAATTGCTCAAGTCCTTTCCGCCCGGCTTCGATCTGCCGCGTCAACAGGAAACCGGTTTCGCGGATTTCGACACGCCGCAGGGCAGATGGCGCAGCTACACTTGGGTTCTCGACGATGGAACAGTGCAGGTCTCGCAGCAGGCGCAGGTGAGAAGAGAACTGGCCGTGAAGGCGGCCTTGCCGGCCCTTGTCACCACCTTTCTGCTCATCCCCATCTCATGGCTTCTGGTGCGATGGGTGGTCGGCCGTATCCTGAGACCGGTGGATCATCTGACTCATCAGCTCCTTGAGCGTCGGCCGGACTCGACGCGGCGGCTTTCTTCACCCGACCTTCCTGGTGAGATCGTTCCTCTCGTCGGGGCCATGAACGAGTCCCTCTCGCGTGTCAGAGCCATGCTGGACGTTCAACGGCAATTCGTCTCAAATGCCGCGCACCAGCTTCGTACGCCTCTGACCTCTCTCAGGATCCAGATTCGCAATCTGCGCCAAGCCTCGAACCGCGCCGGGGCCGATGAAGTCCTGGAAGAAATGGAACTCGGAATCCATCGGATGTCCGAATTGACAAGCCAATTGCTGACCCTTGCCCGGGCTGAAAGCGCGCAGCCTTTTGAAGGCTCGCAGCCGGTACCGATCAACGAGGCTCTGCGGGAGGCCATTGCCGGCGTGATTACGCTGGCGCAGGGAAAGGACATCACGCTCTCCTCGGCGGAGCTGGCGCCTATTCCGGTCAAGGCGGAGAAGCACGATCTCGTGATGCTGTTGTCCAACCTGCTCGACAACGCGATTCGCTACACGCCGCGTGGCGGGCATATCGATCTTTCGCTTCAAGCGGATACGCGAGAAGTGAAGGTCGAGATCGCCGATACCGGACCTGGAATCCCGGAGGCGCTCCTCGCCCGCGTGTTCGATCCTTTCGTGCGTGGAAACAGCGAGCAGGAGGGAACGGGACTCGGTCTCTCGATCGTCAAAGCTCTCGCTGCCCGGATCGGAGCCCGGATTTCGCTCTCCAACAGGCCGAGAGGGGGCGGCCTTGTCGCCCGGGTCTCGCTTCCCGTTGCGCCAGAACAGGCGCGCTGGTGATCGGCGCTGTCCGAAAATGCTAAGCCTGTGAATTGCGGGTAAAGAAAAGCTTGGCTTTGGTGTTTTTAACTTAATCCCAGCCGCCCTAGTTTATGCAGCAGGTTTGGAGATTCCGCTAAAAATTGCGCTACCCGCCCCAAATCCTCGAAGAGATCCGCGCGCGGCTGCCGACCTCGGCAGTGGTGGGCAAGCGCGTGCGCCTGAAAAAGGCGGGGCGGGAGTGGAGGGGGCTGTCGCCGTTCAATGCGGAGAAGACGCCGTCCTTCTATGTGAACGACCAGAAGCAGTTCTATCACTGCTTCTCATCCGGCAAGCACGGGGACATTTTTACYTTCGTCATGGAGACGGAGGGGCTTTCCTTCCCCGAGGCGGTGGAGCGGCTGGCGGCCGAGGCGGGGGTGCCCCTGCCCAAGCTCACGCCGGAGGACCGGGCGGAGGAGGTCAAGCGCAAGACCCTCTATGACGCCATGGAGCTGGCGACGCAGTTCTTCGAGGCCTCGCTCCAGGGCCGCCACGGCATGAAGCCGCGCGATTACCTCGCCGGACGCCAGCTCAGCGTCGAGACCCAGAAGCGCTTTCGCATCGGCTATGCGCCGCCCGAGCGCTTCGCGCTGCGCGATTTTCTCGCTGAGAAGGGCATCTCAATCGAGATGATGGTTGAGGCGGGCCTTCTCTATTCCGGCGAGGATGTGAAGGTTCCTTACGACCGCTTCCGCGACCGGGTGATGTTCCCGATCAGCGACGTGCGCGGCCGGGTCATCGCCTTCGGCGGGCGCGCCATGAGCGCGGACGCGCCGGCGAAATACCTCAACTCGCCGGATACGCCGCTCTTCAACAAGGGCCGGCTTCTCTACAATTACCACCACGCCCGCCAGCCCGCCCATGACCGGGGCACCGTGATCGCGGTGGAAGGCTATGTGGACGTGATCTCCCTGACCGTCGCGGGCTTTCCCAATGCGGTCGCCCCGCTGGGCACGGCGCTGACGGAAGACCAGCTTGCCCTGCTCTGGCGTCTCTCGGAGGAGCCGATCCTGTGCTTCGACGGCGACAAGGCGGGCCAGCGCGCGGCCTATCGCGCTCTCGACGTGGCCCTGCCGAACCTGACATCGGGCAAATCCCTGCGCTTCGCTCTGCTGCCCCAGGGGCAGGATCCGGACGATCTCGCCCGCTCCGGCGGCCGCACGGCGGTCGAGCGGGTTCTGTCGGCGGCAAAGCCCCTGGTGGATGTCCTCTGGGCGCGGGAGCTGGAAGCGGGGCCGCTCGATACCCCCGAGCGGCGGGCGGCCCTGGAGCGCCGTTTGCGCGAATCACTTGCACTGATTCGCGACGAAACCCTCAAGCGGTACTACCGGGAGGAGGTGGAAAACCGCCTTTCGGCTCAGAATCCGGATTCTCGAGCCAATCGTTTCAACCGGCAGGAGAAGGGTGGACGGCGGGACTTTCGGGGCCCTTCCCCGACCACGCCGAGCTCCCGTTTGAGCGTGTCGCCACTGCTCGCCCGCAACGCGCTTTTCACCGGCGGATCGGTGGGAAGCCCCCGCGAGGCGATGATCCTTTGCACCTTCCTGGTGCATCCGGCACTTCTTCAAAATCACGCAGAAGTCCTTGCAGATCTTGAACTTGAGGGGCGTGCGGCCCAAATGATGCGAGGCCTTCTTCTGGATGGAGCGGCCAGCGGCGAGCCGGCCGACACCACCGTGATGCAGGCCCGCCTGGAGCGGGCCGGACTGGCTGATGCGGCCGACCGGATGGTCGCCCTGGTTCGCCCCGGCGACCGCTGGATGCTTGATCCGCATGCGGATTCCTTGCGGCTTGAGGACGCATTGAGGCAGGCCATCACCTTGCATCGTCGTGCACGCACGTTACATAGCGAGCTTCGGGCTGCCGAGCGCGCGCTCGCCGAAGAGGACAATGAGGCCAATCTCGCCTGGCTGCGAGAGGTCCAAAACCAGCTGTCCTCCGTCGACGGTGCCGAGGCCGATATGGACAAGGGCGGTTCCATGAGGGACACCCATGGCTGAGGGCCATAGCGCGGCACGGCGCTGGTGGTGCGGGCAAAGATGGTTAACGGTTAGTCAAGCGACTTGCTGTTTTATGATTGGGACTGATTTCCGGGTGGTACGGCTTCTCAAGCCTTGCCACCCTGTCGCGCATTGGGCGCCTGGCTAGGGGACCGGCAGGGCGCCGGAGTAGAGCAAAGCATGGCAACGAAGGCAACCGAACGGGATGAAGGCGAGACGACGGCTCCGGAGCAGCAGAGCGACGGGCCTCTTCTCGACCTGAGCGATGCCGCCGTCAAACGGATGATCAAGCTCGCGAAGAAGCGCGGGTATGTCACCTACGATGAACTGAACGAGGTTCTGCCTCCCGAGGAATTCAACTCGGAACAGATCGAGGACGTGCTCGGCCAGCTCTCGGAGATGGGCATCAACGTCGTCGAGGCGGAGGAGACCGACGAAAACGCTCAGCCCGCCGAGGCTGACGAAGAGGAAGCCGAAGGCAACGATCTCGTCGAGACGGCGCAGACCCGCGCCGTCGCCGTCCGCGAGACCACGGCCAAGGAGCCGACCGACCGCACGGACGATCCGGTGCGCATGTACCTGCGCGAGATGGGCTCGGTCGAGCTTCTCTCCCGCGAGGGCGAAATCGCGATCGCCAAGCGCATCGAGGCCGGCCGCGAGGCCATGATCGCAGGCCTCTGCGAAAGCCCGCTGACCTTCCAGGCCATTATCATCTGGCGCGACGAGCTCGTCGAAGGCCGGGTGCTCCTGCGCGACATCATCGATCTCGAGGCCACCTATGCCGGCCCGGACGGCAAGGGCGCGCCCAAGGTCGATGGCATGGGCGAAGAGGGTGAGGAAGAGGCCGCCGCCGAGGGCGAGGAGGGGATGACCCCGCCGGAAGGCGAGATGGACGACGACGACATGGAGAACAACGTGTCGCTCTCGGCCATGGAAGCCGAGCTGAAGCCGCGCGTTCTCGAAACCTTCGACTCCATCGCCGACAACTACAAGAAGCTGCGCCGCCTGCAGGTCGAGCATGTGGAACAGCGCATGCAGAACAAGCAGCTGACTCCGGCCCAGGAACGCAAGTACCGCGAGCTGAAGTCCGACATCGTCGCTTCGGTGAAGTCGCTCTCGCTCAACAACAACCGCATCGAAGCCCTGGTCGAGCAGCTCTACGATATCAACAAGCGCCTCATCTCGCATGAGGGCCGCCTGATGCGCCTGGCCGAAAGCCATGGCGTCGCCCGCGAGGAGTTCCTCCGGCACTATCAGGGCTGGGAGCTCGACCCGAAATGGGTGCTGCGCGTCTCCAAGCTCGGCGGCAGGGGCTGGAAGGACTTTGTCGCCAAAGCCAAGGACGGAATCCACGACCTGCGCGAGAACATCCATAACCTCGCCAGCGAGACGGGCCTGGAGATCCAGGAATTCCGCCGCATCGTCATGATGGTGCAGAAGGGCGAGCGCGAAGCCCGGCAGGCGAAGAAGGAAATGATCGAGGCGAACCTGCGTCTCGTCATCTCCATCGCCAAGAAGTACACGAACCGCGGCCTTCAGTTCCTGGACCTGATCCAGGAGGGCAATATCGGCCTCATGAAGGCGGTCGATAAGTTCGAGTACCGCCGCGGCTACAAGTTCTCGACCTACGCCACGTGGTGGATCAGGCAGGCGATCACGCGCTCCATCGCGGATCAGGCCCGCACGATCCGTATTCCGGTGCACATGATCGAGACGATCAACAAGATCGTCCGCACCTCGCGCCAGATGCTGCACGAGATCGGCCGCGAGCCGACCCCGGAAGAGCTGGCCGAAAAGCTCGCCATGCCGCTGGAGAAGGTGCGCAAGGTGCTGAAGATCGCCAAGGAGCCGATCTCGCTCGAAACGCCCATCGGCGACGAGGAAGATTCGCACCTCGGCGACTTCATCGAGGACAAGAATGCGATCCTGCCCATCGACGCGGCGATCCAGTCGAACCTGCGTGAGACCACCACACGCGTGCTCGCCTCGCTCACGCCGCGCGAAGAGCGGGTGCTGCGCATGCGCTTCGGCATCGGCATGAACACCGACCACACCCTCGAAGAGGTCGGCCAGCAGTTCTCCGTGACCCGCGAACGTATCCGCCAGATCGAGGCSAAGGCSCTGCGCAAGCTGAAGCATCCCTCGCGGAGCCGGAAGCTCAGGAGCTTCCTGGACAACTGAGCGGCATCAAAAGGCGGGCACCTGGCCAGCCTTTTTCTTGAATACGACAAGCATGATCATCAGCCTCACCATCATCCTTCTCTGCCAACTCCTCGGCGAAGTGATCGCCCGCTGGTTCGGCTGGCTCGTGCCCGGTCCCGTTCTCGGCATGCTCTTTCTGCTCTTATTCTTGAGCCTGCTCGACACCCTCAGGAAACAGGTGCCGGAATTCGCCAGGGYGCTCGACGCGACGGGGAAGGGATTGCTCGCGCATCTCTCACTTCTGTTCATTCCGGCGAGTGTCGGCGTGGTGCAGCGGCTCGATGTGCTTTACGATTACGGCGTCGGGCTTGCGGTGGCGGTCATCGTCTCCACCTTCATCACGCTCGTCGTGACGGTCGTCACCTTCGTGCTCGTGTCACGCCTCAGCGGTTCCTCCATGGAGCAGGCAGAGGAGGGCGAGACCCGTGACTGATCAGGCGTTCTCCCTCTGGGTCTATCTCTCCCAGACGCCGTTGCTCTGGCTCGTAGTGACGCTGATCGCCTATCTGATCGCGGATCGGATTTCGCAAGCCTTCCGCCGCAATCCCCTGTTCAATCCAGTGCTGATCTCGGTCGTGGCGGTTGCGCTCGTGCTGTGGGCGACCGGCACGTCCTATCCGGTTTATTTCGAAGGCGCGAAGTTCGTTCACTTCCTGCTCGGCCCCGCCACCGTCGCGCTCGCCATTCCGCTCTACGAGAACCGTCACATCGTGCTGCGCGCCATCGTGCCCATGATGGCGGCTCTCGTGGTCGGCTCGGTCACGGCCATCGTGTCGGCTGTTCTGGTCGCGCAGCTCTTCGGCATTCCGAAAGCCATTCTCATTTCGCTCGCGCCGAAATCCGTCACCGCGCCGGTCGGCATGGGCATCACGGAAGCGCTCGGCGGAGATCCCGCGCTCACGGCCATTCTCATCATGTTCACGGGCGTTGCCGGTTCCATCATGGTGACGCCGCTGATGAATGCCTTGCGCATGAAGGATTGGCGCGCACGCGGATTCGCGGTGGGGCTCGCCTCGCACGGCATCGGCACGGCACGCGCGTTTCAGGTGAACTCGCTCGCCGGCACATTCGCGGGCATCGCCATGGGCCTCAATGCGCTCGTCACCGCGCTGCTTCTGCCGCTGGTGCTGGCGTGGCTGCTGGATTAGGTTTGATTCACAAGCCGCTGGATTGAGACATGACCAAGACGACGTCCGAGAAGCCTGCGAAGACGACGAATGCTGCGACGCAGCCGGTTCTTCTCGCGGGCGGCAATCCTCAGATCGCGAAAGGCTACGGCGATGCGCCCGTGCAAGCCTATATCGCCGCCATGCCGGGATGGAAAAGCGATGTCGGACGCCGCCTCGATACCCTCATCGTGCGCACGGTTCCCAACGTGAGCAAGGCAGTCAAATGGAACTCGCCCTTCTATGGGGTCGAGGGCCAGGGCTGGTTCCTTAGCCTTCATTGCTTCACGAAATACGTGAAGGTCGCCTTCTTTCGCGGCACGTCGCTGAAACCTGTCCCTCCCGGCGAGTCCAAGCAAAAGGAAGTGCGCTACCTCGACATCCATGAGGACGACGAAATCGACGAAGCTCAGATCGTCGATTGGGTGAAGCAAGCCAGCCGGTTGCCCGGCGAACGAATGTGAGCAGCAAGACCATGAAGAAAGCGATGACGGCCATGGAGAAGAGCGGCTTGAACGAGACCCATGAAGCAGACACGCCCTCCCGGCTGATCGATGCGAGGATCGAGGAATTGGGTGATTGGCGCGGTGAGACTCTTGCTCGTGTCCGAAACCTCATCAAGCACGCCGATCCTGACGTGATCGAGGAGTGGAAATGGAGAGGCGTTCCTGTGTGGTCGCATGCCGGCATCATCTGCACGGGCGAGACCTACAAGAGCGTCGTGAAGATGACCTTCGCCAAGGGCGCCTCGCTGGATGATCCTTCGGGCCTCTTCAATTCCAGCCTCGAAGGCAACACCAGACGCGCCATCGATCTCCGCGAGGGCGATACGATCGATGAAGACGCGCTGAAGGCGCTCATTCGAGCGGCCGTGGCATTGAACACATCGAAGCGAACTGCGGCTCGCAAGAAAACAGCTTCGGAACCGTCGTGAAACCGGCTCTTCCGGGCGGTCTTGCATCTAGAGTTATGAATGAGTGAGGTCGAACAATTCTTATCCCGCCCATCCACCCCACTGCCCTCATCCTGAGGCGCCGCTCACGCGGCTCCTCAGGATGAGGTTTGTGTGTGAGTGAAAGCGGGATCATTGGCACAAGGCCAGCGATGGCGCGCTTTAAAACAAAAAGTCCGAAGCGTTGATGAGCGCGGCCTTCATGTTCAGCAGCGCAATGGTCTGCCCGTTCGCCTTGATGATCACATCGTCGGCAATGCGGTCCGTGTCGCCGTTGCCTGTGGTGATCGAAAGCATGTCGAAGCTCAGGCCGTTGCCACGCAGATCGATGAAGTCGATGCCGTCCTGGAAATCGCGAACCTTGTCGGAACCCCATTTGCCCCTGAAGCAGAAGGTATCCGCATGCGAGCCGCCGGTGAGCACATCGTTGCCTGAGCCGCCCAGAAGAGTGTCACGGCCGCTTTCGCCGTAGAGCCAGTCATTTCCGGTGTCGCCGATGAGGTAGTCGTTGCCGCCCTTCGCATGGATCTTGTCGTGTCCGGCGCGACCGTTGATGCGGTCTGTGCCTGCCGTGCCGTCGAGGCTGTTGCCGAGCCCGTCGCCGATGATGACTTTCGCCGGAGCCGCCTTGGCTGGATCGATGAGATCGAGCTTCACGTTCTTCTCGCCGATTGATACCTGCTTGGTGACGGAGGCGTAGCCGCTCTTGGAGTAGGTCACCCTGTAGGAGCCGGGATCGAGCGCGAGGCTGTAGCCTCCTGCGGCTTCCGACTTCGTGGTGAATCGCGCGCCAGTGGAACTGATTGCGGTGATGGTCAAACCGCTGAGAGCCTCGCCGATGTCGTAGGCGCGGTCGCCGTCCTTGTCGTCCATGGTGACACCGGTCAGAAAAACATTGCTGCCGGAGCGCGCGAAGTTCTGCGTGGCGAAGGCACCTTCCCAGCCTTGATAGGGGCCTACCTTGAAGCCGATGCCGATCTCACGGAAGTCGCCGTTGAGAATGTTGGCCTTGTGGCCCGGGCTGTTCATGAGGTTGGTGTGCAGAAGCCGCACCTCATCCTGAAGGCCGTTCGGCGCGCGCGTGCTGGCCCAGGCGATGTTCTCCCCCGAAGTCCATGAACCGGTGAAGGCATAGCCCGCGCTCTCCATGCGCTGCGTCGGCGCGGAAGCGCTCACACCCGTATGGGAGAAGGCGTCCGTATCGATCATCCACTGGCTGTGCGCATCGGCCGAATTGTTGAGGTTGCCGTTGAAGGCGAGCGGCTGTGCGCCGGTCTTGGCGCGCGCAGCATTCACCAGTTCGAGCATGAGCTGCTCGAAAGCCGTTGCCTGTGACATGAAGAGACCCCTTGTTATTGTTTCATCTTGTTATCGTTTTCGGCCCCGGTTTTTGGGATCCGTTCTTGCAACCGGGACTAGATGGGAAAATTGGCAAAACTTGTGACGCTGCGCGCGCTATAAGACCTCTGAGACGCGGCCGAAGGACGCAGGGCGAATTGCCAGGCTTTAGGGTGTGAATGAGTGACCGAGAGGTGCTGGATTGAGAGGCACACTCCTATAGATATGATTCTCCAACCATTCTCACGGCTTGGTCCGCAACAGGAGCCCTCATGTCCGAACGGGTGATCAAGGACGACCAGCCTCGCGTCTATTTCGATTGCAACAAATGCCCAGCCTTCTGCTGCTCGATCTATGAACGCGTGGTGGTCACGAAGCGTGACATCACCAGACTGGCGAAGTTCTTCGATGTTTCGTTCGAAGAGGCCAAGAAGCGCTACACCGCCGATTTCGAAGGCGAGCGCGTGCTCAAGCGCGTCAAGGACGTGATCTTCGAGCGGACCTGCATGTTCCTCGACCAGAAGACCCGCGGCTGCACGATCTATCACGGACGTCCGTCCGTCTGCCGATCCTATCCGGGCCGCTCGCGCTGCGCCTATTACGATGTGCTGCGCTTCGAGCGGATCCAGCAGAACGACGAGAACGTGATCCCCCAGGTCAAGATCATCTTCCGTGAGGTGGAAGAGGAGGTGGCTCCCTACGCCGATGGGCCCGAGGAGGTCTACGAGTGGGACGAGAAGGAGTAGTGTCGTGCTTGAGCAGCAACCCTGCCTTGCAGGATAATATGGCGCTTTATGAGGCAAACTGCATTATAGGCGACTAGGAAACGCCAAGCATGGGGAGCCGGGCGCAAACTCGGCCCCGGATCAGAAGAACGCCAAATGGACACGAAATCGCCTGCCTTCGCCGCCGCTCCCGTTCAGACGAAGGCGGAGGGAGTAGCCGTATCGATCCTCGTGGCGATCAGCATCTCCCATCTCCTGAACGACCTGATCCAGTCCCTGCTTCCGGCGATCTACCCGATCCTCAAAGCGAATTATCATCTCGATTTCGGCCAGATCGGCCTGCTCACGCTCACCTTCCAGTGCACCGCCTCCCTGCTTCAGCCCCTTGTCGGCGCCTACACTGACAAGAAGCCGAAGCCTTACTCCCTGGTCGCCGGTATGGGCTTCACGCTCATGGGCCTGCTGACGCTCTCGAAGGCCAATTCCTATCCCCTGCTGCTTCTGGGCGCAGCCCTTGTGGGCATGGGCTCCTCCGTCTTCCATCCCGAATCCTCCCGCGTTGCCCGCATGGCGTCGGGCGGGCGGCATGGCCTTGCGCAGTCGGTGTTCCAGGTGGGCGGCAATGCGGGCTCGTCGCTCGGGCCGCTGCTCGCGGCCTTCATCGTGGTGCCATTCGGACAGGCCAGCATCGCGTGGTTCTCGGTGGTCGCCCTGCTGGCGATGATCATCCTGTTCAATGTCGGGCGCTGGTATGGCGCCAAGCTCGCCGACCTCAAGGCGAAGCCGCGCGCGCCTGTCGCCACGGCCTACCTGACGAAGAAGCGCGTGGCCGTTTCCATCACGATCCTGATGGTGCTCATCTTCTCGAAGAACTTCTATACGGCGAGCCTGTCCAGCTACTTCACCTTCTATCTGATAGAGAAATTCCAGGTGTCGGTGCAGGACTCGCAGCTCTATCTCTTCGCCTTCCTTGCCGCTGTGGCTGCGGGCACTGTCATCGGCGGCCCCATCGGCGACCGGATCGGGCGGCGCTACGTGATCTGGATCTCGATCCTCGGCGTGCTGCCGTTCACGCTCATGCTGCCCTATGCCAACCTGTTCTGGACATCGGTGCTCAGCATCATCATCGGCCTCGTGCTCGCCTCCGCCTTCTCGGCCATCCTCGTCTATGCGACGGAACTGGTGCCGGGCCGCGTGGGCATGATCGCCGGCCTGTTCTTCGGCCTGTCCTTCGGCATGGGTGGTCTTGGCGCGGCGGTGCTCGGGCAGCTCGCCGACATGACGAGCATCGAGACGGTCTACAAGGTCGTGTCGTTCCTGCCTGCCATCGGCCTGCTCACGTACTTCCTGCCGAAGATCGAGAAGGCGCGGGCTTAAAGAGCAAGCGCGATCTGTTCTAAGTTGCTCGGATGATCGGCTACGCCGGCCATCCGCCGCTCATGCTCAAGCAGCCATTTCTTGCGCCAGATCTTTCCGCCGTAGCCTGTCAGCGAACCATCGGCGCCGATCACCCGGTGGCACGGCACGATGATCGCCACCTGATTGGCGCCGTTCGCCCGCGCCACGGCGCGCGGCGCCTCGGGCCGCTCGATGAAACGGGCGATCTCGCCGTAGCTGCGCGTTAAGCCTGACGGGATCTGCCGCAGGGCATCCCAGACCGTAGCCTCGAAGGCGGTGCCTCTCTGCACCACTTTTATGTCGAAGGTGGCGGATCGGCCGGAGAAGTAGCGCTCGACCTGGGCGGCAAGCTCTTCGAGCACGGGGCTGGTGCCGAAACAGATCGGGCCGACGCGGCTGTGCAATCTGTTGATCTCGGTGGGAAGCGCCGTGCGGTCCACGAATTCGAGAAGATGCACGCCTGCATCGTCCACGATGGCGAGCATCGCGCCGATGGGTGTGTCGAGCCATTGTGCGGTCAGGATCGGGCGATCCGTGGCTCTTGCGGGCGCATCGCCGACGAGCTTGGTGATCGCGTCCCGGAAACCGCTTCCGGATTCGTATCCGGCATCCAGCTGCGCATCCATGACTGAGCCTCCCTCTTTCAAACGGCTGACGGCAATCCCTAAGCGTTGCGACCGGGCATATTGCGCGAAGGTCACGCCGTATTCGCGCTGAAAGGCGCGGCGGACGGTGGATGGATCGTAGCCAAGGCTTTTCAGGTCCCCGGCGCTCCAGCGCTTCTCGGGCTCTGCCTTGATCTTCTCACGCAACGTGTCGAGCGCGCCGCTCGTCGGCCGCTGACGGTCGAGGGGCTTGCAGCGCAGGCAGGGGCGAAAGCCTGCATCCTGGGCCTCCTCACATTTTCCGAAGAACACCACGTTGCCGCGTTTCGGCTTGCGGGCGGGGCAGGTCAGACGGCAGACGATGCCGGTCGTCTTCACGCCCACATAGGCGAAGCCTTCATAGGAAGGATCGCGGGCGATCAGGGCTGCATAGAGAGTGTCGTCATCTCGGGTCATGGGCATCTTATAGCCCATCCCGCAAAGCCCCGTCGCCGGAAACGAGGCGTTGATTTTGGAAGGGCGGAGAGCCCTACTGCCAGGCGTAGTTGAAGCTCACGCTGATGCGCTCGGACTCAGCTTCGTTCAGGGGCACCTCGTGGCGCAGCCAGCTTTCCCATAACAGCACGGTGCCGGGAGCGGGCTTCATATAGGCGAACTGGCGGTTCTCAGGTTTCGCCTTGGGCTTGCGCGGCGGGGCGGCCATCATGAAGCCGAGGCGCGGATCCTCGAGCTTGAGCGCGCTCGCCCCTTCGGGAATCGTCACGTAATAGGTGCCGCTGATCACCGAATGCGGGTGGATGTGGGAGGTGTGGATGCCGCCCGGCGGCAGGATGTTGATCCACAGGCTGTCGAGCACCAGCTTGCGGCCCTGGAGATCGAATTCGAGATCCTTGGCGAAGGCCGCCACGTGCTTGTCGAGCTCCTTCAACAGCTCGCCGAACACCGGCACCCGCCAGGGCAGGTCGTTCAGGGAGGCGTAAGAGGTGTAGCCCGGGTAGCCGTTCTTGTCGCACCAGCGCTGGCCGGCCTCGTCGTCCTCGGCAATCGACAGGCAGGCGCCTTCCAGCTCCGCGTTGCGCTGCTCGGCTTTGGCGCCCGTCATTTCGGCGCGGTAGATCTTGGTGACGAAGAAGGTATCGATGCTTGCCATGCTTCGGCTCTATTATGCGGCTGGCCTTCTGTCAAAATCCTTGCCACTTTTCATTGCATAAGACTTTTCTCCAGCCCGGCCCGCCTCCCGGCTTGAAGGAGGGTGAGGGACAACACACCTTGGCCATATGATGTCAGTTTCACCCCTAACGGCGCTTCCCAGCGATTTGTTGTCCCTGGCCCGGAGCCTTGAGCCGGACACCCTCACCCGCGTCATCGCCCTGCGGGACTGGTTGGAGATGACCGCGTCGCGCATGGAGGATGCCAACGAGGTCCTCACCGGGTTCCTGCTCAAGCTTATCGACTTGGGCGTGCCCATCGACCGGGCGGCCTCCGCCATCGAGGCGCTGCATTCCGAATACGCCGGAATAGGACGGTTCTGGACCCGGGAGGAGGGGACCGTCGTGCGCTACCTGCCCCACGGGGACCGGCGCGAGGCCGTCTATCAGCAGAGCCCCTTCGCCCATGTGAGCCGCACCGGCGAGTGGCTGTTCCTCGACCTCGGCGAGACGCCGGATTCGCTGTTCGCCATCGTGCCGGAGCTGAAGCAGGCGGGATACCGCCACTACATCACCATTCCGATCCATTTCACCAATGGCGCCCAGAATGCGATCTCGTTCGCGACGCGCTCGCCTGAAGGTTTCGACGCGCGCAGCCTCACGATCCTGCGCCTGATCCTGCCGTCCTTTGCCTTGGTCACGGAGCTGCGCGCCACGAGCAACCGGCTCGACGAGGTGCTGCGCATCTATGTGGGCGACGACCCGCACCGGGCGATCCTCGGCGGCACCATCCAGCGCGGGCAGGTCACACGCATTCGCTCCGCGATCCTGTTCGCGGATATGCGCGAATACACGCGCATCTCATCGACGCTGAGCCCCGAGAGCGCGGTCGAACTGCTGAACAACTATTTCGACTGCCTCGTTCCGCCCATCGAGGACGAGGGCGGCGAGGTTCTGAAATATATGGGCGACGGGCTGCTCGCCATCGTTCGCGACAAGGGCGACGATACCGGCGGCGCGGCGCAATCGGCTCTCAGCGCGGCCACCAAGGCGTTGCGCCGTGTGGAGGCCGCCAACAACGAAGGCCGTTTTCCCGTGCCCATCGAGGTGGGCATCGCGCTGCATCATGGCGATGCGGCCTATGGCAATGTGGGCTCGGGTCAGCGGCTCGACTTCACCGTGATCGGGCGCGACGTGAACCTGGCGAGCCGCATCGCGGAACTCAACAAGACCTTGAGCGAACCGCTTCTCATGTCGAAGCCCTTCGTGGAACACCTCTGGGGCAACCCTTCGCCGCTCGGCGCGCATCATGTGCAAGGCTTTGCGGAGCCCATCGAGGTCTATCGGCCCTAGAGGTTGATCGGTGGCGTTGCGGCGCATCAATTTTTGAAAATCGCGATGCCTATGGCCTAGGTGCCTTGCGCGCCTATTTCCCTCTTCGGGAGATCAAACGCCATGAACGATGTCCGACCCTTAAGTCTTCACGTCCCCGAACCGGCCGTTCGCCCTGGCGGGGCGCCCGACTTCTCGAATGTGAAGATCCCCAAGGCTGGAACCGTGCCCCGGCCCGAGGTGGATGCGAACCCGGAGGATATCCGCGAGCTTGCCTTCTCGATCATCCGCGTCCTCAACCGCGCCGGAGAGGCGGTGGGGCCATGGGCGGGCCTTCTTACCGATGAGCAGCTCATCGAGGGCATGCGAAACATGATGACGCTGCGGGCCTTCGATGCCCGTATGCTGATCGCGCAAAGGCAAGGCAAGACCTCTTTCTACATGCAGCACCTCGGCGAGGAGGCCATCAGCTCCGCGTTCCGGAAGGCGCTTTCGCCGGGTGACATGAACTTTCCGACCTATCGGCAGGCCGGTCTCCTGATCGCCGGCGGCTATTCCATGGTCGACATGATGTGCCAGATCTACTCGAACGCGYACGATCCCCTGAAGGGCCGTCAGCTGCCGGTGATGTACTCGTCCAAGGACCACGGGTTCTTCACGATCTCGGGCAACCTCGCCACGCAATATATTCAAGCGGTCGGCTGGGCGATGGCATCCGCGATCCGTAACGACACCAAAATCGCGGCGGCGTGGATCGGCGACGGCTCGACCGCTGAATCGGATTTCCATGCCGCGCTGGTCTTCGCGTCCACTTACAAGGCGCCGGTGATCCTCAATATCGTCAACAACCAATGGGCCATTTCCACCTTCCAGGGAATTGCGCGAGGCGGAGCGGGCACGTTCGCCGCGCGTGGACTGGGCTTCGGCATTCCATCCTTGCGCGTCGACGGTAACGATTACCTCGCCGTCCATGCGGTTGCCGCATGGGCTGCCGAGCGCGCGCGCCGCAATCTCGGGCCGACCCTTATCGAATACGTGACCTACCGCGCCGGCGCGCATTCGACCTCCGACGATCCTTCCGCTTATCGGCCCAAGACCGAGTCTGATGCATGGC
>NZ_JBFUMH010000118.1:0-17203 GCF_054049475.1 Microvirga sp. P5_D2
GTGTACTCGCGGTCAGCGTTCTGGTTCGTTATGGCGGCGAGGTGTCGATCGGCCACGGGGTCTTCGCCGCAATCGGCGCCTATTCAGTTGCCATTCTTGAGCACCGTTTTGGCGTTTCCCTCCTTGTCAGTCTGCCGGTTGCACTGGTCTTAGGCGTGCTCCTCGGCATTTGCTTTGCCTGGCCGTCACGCAATCTGTCGGGCATTTACCTAGCTGTCTCGACGATGGCACTGGCACTGGCGTTACCCGAGATCATCAACAATGCCGACGAGTGGACCGGAGGCTTTCAAGGACTGTACGTCTCACATTCCGTGATCCCTGATGTCGAAATGTCGTTGCAGCGCTATTTCCTAGCGCTCGCCATGCTGATTGCGGTCACATACTCACTCGACCGTCTGCGCCGCTCTCGACAGGGTATGACACTGCTTCTCGCACGATCGCACCCGGCGGCAGCGGACGCTTTCGGCACACGGCGTGTATGGGCTCGGGTGAGCGTCATGGGAATTAGCTGCGGCGTCGCAGCGCTTTCGGGAGCGGCGCTCGCATTCTCGAGCTCGACGGTGTCACCGAGCGGATACACACTCTGGTCCTCGATCTTCCTTCTTGTAGGCTCCGTCGTGAGCTTCTACGGCCTCACGTTGCCGCGTGCGCTCATTGGTGGAGCTTTCCTGACGTTGGTGCCGCAGCTGCTATCCGGATCCGGGGCGTGGATTCCTGTCTTTTATGGTCTGGCACTTCTGACTGTGATTCTCGCCGGCCACTTCGCCCCAAAGGTCAAGGCAATGGTACGGCGTCGTCCGGAGGACACATGATGGCCGCTCAAACTTCAACTTTGATGGGTCGAGGCATCGCACTGTCGTTTGGTGGAATCCGAGTGCTCAAGGGGCTGGACGTCGAGTTCAGGCCGGGTGAGATCACCGGTTTGATCGGACCGAATGGAGCGGGTAAGACGAGCCTGTTCAACTGTCTGACCGGCGCCTATCGACCGCAGGGCGGAACGATCACCTATGCCGGGCAACCGCTGGATGGTCTCCCGCCAGCGGCGCGAGCCAAACTGGGGGTCGTTCGGAGCTTCCAGACGGTTGCACTCTGTCCAGACCTCACAGTCCTCGAGAACGTGATGATCGGCGTTGCAAGGAACTACCATTCCGGATGGTTCAACGCCTTCCTTCCTCTGCCGAAAGGGCATCGGGAGCACGCAGAGATGCAGGCGGCCGCGGAGGGGGCGCTGGCCGAATTGGGGCTTCGTGATGCTGCCCATATGCTCCCAGCGCAACTACCGCCTGGCATGTTGCGGCTGGTCGAGATTGCGCGGGCGATCGTCGGCCGCCCATCTGTGCTGCTGCTCGACGAACCTGCTGCGGGTCTCAACAACGCGGAAACAAGGGACCTGACCCGTGCTCTTCGCGCCATTGCGTCACCGGAACTCGTGATGGTGGTCGTAGAGCACGACATGGATCTGGTCATGTCGATCTGCAACCGGATCTACGTTCTCAATTTCGGAGAACTGGTGGCTTGCGGTACTCCTGACGCGATCAGGCAGGACCCTGAGGTCGTGCGCATCTATCTGGGGAGCGACGATGACTAGCCTTCTCGCAATCAGAGACCTTTCAGTCTATTACGGCGCCGAAGCGCAGGCTGTCGAATCTGTGTCATTCGATGTTGCGACCGGCGGGGTGACGGCACTGCTAGGAGCAAACGGCGCAGGCAAGACCTCAATCATGATGGCCGTTGCTGGCCTTGTGCATGCGCAAGGCGAGGTGATCTTCGACGGTGAGGCGGTGCAGTCACTGCCGACCCGTGAGCGGGTGCGGCGCGGGATTGTTTACGTTCCGGAGAAGCGGGAAATCGTTGGCGACCTTACAGTCAGAGAGAATCTAGTGCTCGGCGGGTACCAGGTACCTCGGGCTACCCGCAAGGCTCGGATCGAGATGGTGCTGGACCTATTCCCAGAGATCGCAAACAAGGCAGACGGCTCAGCGTGGCGTCTGAGCGGCGGCGAGCAGCAGATGCTGGCCATCGGTCGCGGCCTGATGTCAGGGCCCCGTCTTCTGCTCTTAGATGAGCCGTCACTCGGGCTCGCACCGCTCTTGGTGCGCCGGGTATTCGAGCGGCTGTCGACAATTCGTCATGAGACCAATCTCGCGATCGTGCTCGTTGAGCAGAACCTGCGCATGACTATGCGGTTGTGCGATGAAATTTACTTCCTGAGAGGTGGACGCGTCGTCGGTCGGCGGCAAGCCGAGGAATTACAGAGCGAATCCGCCCGTCAGGAGGCAATCGACGCCTATTTGGGTGCGTCCGCCGCCGCCTGACCAACGCAAGAAGAGAAGAAGAGCCAAAAGTGTTCGAAATCGCTGCCGAACCCATACATTACGAAATCTACGGCATTCGCTATGGTGTTAATCCCCGGCGCACGCGCGGTCAGAACTTCATTCTTGAGACACGACCGAGCGAACCGCTCCAGCTCGATTTTTATTCTTGGGTATTGATCGGCGGCGGAGAGGTTATCGTTGTCGATACTGGGATGAACCCTGAGAAGGCGGCACGGCATGGGCATGATGTTCTTCTGAGCCCAGTCGACGCCCTTAAGTCGATAGGCGTGGACCCGCAAGCAGTCGAAACAGTCATCCTCACGCATGCACACTATGACCATCTCGGGCACCTGGATGCCTTCCCCAAGGCGCGCTTCCTGATGCAGGCTGAGGAAATGGCCTATGTTACTGGCCCTTGGATGGAAAAGCCGTGGTTTCGCCGCGCCTATGAGCCCGACGAGATCGCGCGTCTCGTCCACCTGCTACACACGGGGCGGCTGGAACTCCACGGTCGGGACCGGGCCATTGCGGACGGGGTATCGGTCCATTGGGTTGGCGGCCACTGCGCGGGACAGGAGATTGTCCGCGTCCGCACGGCACGTGGCTGGGTTGTACTCGCTTCAGACGCCTTACATTATTATGAGGAATATGAGCGCGGTGTTCCATTCGCGGTCGCGTTCAACCTCTCGGATATGATTGCCGCACACGACCGTATTCGAGAACTTGCCGATAGCGACAATCACGTCGTGCCCGCCCATGACCCGCGCATTGAGAAAATTTACCCAGCGGCACGTCCTGGGCTTGAAGGAAAGGTATTGCGCCTTGATCGTGCCCCCGCTCCCGCGTCTGAACCTCGGCAATGACGGATTGCATTGTGCACTATGATAGAGTTTATATCCCTTCTGAAATATGCCAGGAAGGGCGAGGACTTGAGGCATCAGACGAAGGAAGAGCGGGTCGCCGATTATTTAAGGGAAGGTATCATTTCGGGACGCTTCCCAAGAGGATCGAAGCTGAAGCAGGCCGAGCTTGCCGAAATGATCGGAACAAGCATTACGCCGGTGCGGGAAGCCATCAAGATCCTGGAAGCCGAAGGCTTTGTTCTGGGAGCGTCCCATCGGGGTGCTATCGTCGCTCCCTTCGACATTCATGCCACCGAAGAAATCGTGGATTTGCGCGTCACTCTCGAATCCAAGCTGGCCTTAGGCGCTATTACGAAGCTGACGCCCCAAAACATGGAAGACCTGCGCCGGCTCCAGGGGGAGTTCGAGGTAGCCTCCGAGCGGGGCGACCGAGAAACGGTGCGCGGTATCAACTATCGCTTCCACGAATTGATCTACATGGCTGCCGATCTTCCTCAGACACTGCGGTTCGTCCGGATTCTGTGGGCTCGTTACCCGTTCGATCTCATCAACAAACTAGAGAACCGGATCGATCGGGCCTCGGCAGAGCACCGCGAAATGTTAAGCGCACTCATCGTCCGCGACGAAGCGGCGATGCTCTCAGCCTTGCGGACGCACATTCGCGCGGGCTGGGACGAGTTCAAGGCGAACTACGCCGGATAGGCTGGAGTGGCTCTGCGTCTTGCGGTGCCGGTCTCGGTGGGTTCGCATTCCGAACGAGACAGGCTAACCCAAGGAGTAGACAATGCCTTCTGATACCATCCTTCTTGCAATGGACATGATCAATGATCTGGTGCACCCCGACGGCGCGGGTGCTCAGACTTATGTTCCCAGATGCAGGGAGCGGAACGTCTATGAAAATACCGCCCTGGCAATCCAGCGTGCCCGCGCAGCAGGACTGATGGTTGGCTATGTGCGTGTGGGCTTTTCTCCCGATTATCGGGAATGCCCACCGAATTCTCCGGTCTTCTCACGGGCCCGAGACAACGGGCTCTTCCAGCTGGGACATTGGGGCACAGAGGTTTATTCCGCCTTTGCGCCGCAAGAAGGCGACGCCGACATCGTCAAACACCGGGTGAGCCCATTCTACGGGACCTCGCTCGAGCCGCTTCTTCGCGCGCAGAGGATTGAGAGGTTGATTCTGTGCGGCGTCTCGACCAATGGCGTCGTTCAAGCCGCCGCTCGTGAAGGACACGACCGCGACTTTCAATGCGTTGTTCTGGAAGATTGTTGCGCGGGTGCGACCGAAGAGGAGCATGCATTTGCGTTGGCCGGGGTGCGGCGCTTCGCACAGGTGAGCGCGGCAGCCGACTTCCAAGTGTGAATGCAAGTCGCTGTCATCCGAGCGACAGTTGTCAAACCGCTCCTAAATTAAGCTACCAGGGCGCCGCACACCTGTGGCGCCCTGACATAAAATGCACCATATTTCTTTCGGTAAAGTATGTAGCGCTTAGCTTCAGCTTCACCATGCGCTGTCTCCATAGGACACAGCAGCGCCAAGTCTCGGTGAAATTTTCGCAGATTGGCCCTTTAATCCACAAATGCCCGTTGACCCGAAAAATATAAAATGCATTATCTGTGAATGGACCCGCACGAGGCAGCCTCGCGGGGTTTGAACCGCTAGCACGATTTAGGTGTCGGCAGGCGCCCGGTCTCAGAGATGGGACGCCGTCAATCGGCAACGTCACCTATTGCAACACACTGCCCCTGTTATGGAGAAAAGTACCGTGACCGTAGAAACAATCGAAAAAGCTAAGGACGTCGGCGGAGCACCGGCTGAAGGCAAGATCACCGACGAGGCCGTTGCGGCCGCACGCTCCATGATTGGTCTGCAGCTCCGTCCCGAGGGCCCCTATCTGCAAGATGCCACGGCGGATACGCTGCGGAACTGGTGCAACGGCATCGGCGACCTAAACCCGCTATACCGCGAGCTTGAGTATGGCCGTAACTCCCGTTTCGGCACCCAGGTGGCGCATCCGATGTTCCCGATGGCATTCGGGTGGGTAGGCCGTACCCGTTGGGGGCTTCCAGGGGTGCACGGCTTCTATGCTGGAAACGACTGGGAACTGTTTCGCCATATCCGTCCGGGCGACCGCATTAGCGCAATCGAGCGGGTTGTCGGCGTAGAGGAGAAGGAGAGCAAGTTCTCCGGCCGGCTCGTGCTCCAGTATGTCGAAGCAACTTATACCAATCAGCGTGGCGAGCTCGTTGCGCGCGCTCTCGGCACCTGTACGCGTCACGAGCGCAAAGCTGCCCGTGACGCCGGCAAGTACAGCGACATCAAGACTCATGAATACTCGCCGGAAGAGTTCGAGAAGATCGACGAGGCTATCCTGCGGGAGGAAGAGCGTATCCGCGGCAGTAACGTGCGCTACTGGGAGGATGTGAAGGAGGGGGAGCTTCTCGATCCGATCGTCCGCGGCCCTCTCTCACTTATGGACACGATGGGCTTCCTGGTCGGATGCGGCCGCGGCCACACCCATGGGGTCGTGTTCAAGGCAGCGGTGAAGCATCCAGGCCACTTCTTCCGCAACCCGGAGGCTGGTGGGGGTATCGAGTATACCGGTATTGGCCATCACAGAGAGTCGACTGCCAAGGAGGTCGGAGTCCCAGGAGTCTATGACTACGGTCCGCAGCGTTCTTCTTGGATGGCCTCGCTGGTCACCAACTGGATGGGTGATGCGGCCTTCCTCAAGCGGGTTCGGACCGAAATGCGTCGGTTCAACACCATGGGCGACTCAACTTGGTGCAAGGGCCGGGTGAGCCGGAAGTACACCAAGGATGGACATGCACTTGTCGACTTGGAAATCTGGGGAGAGAACCAACGTGGTGAGGTGACCACCCCGGGCCTGGCCACTGTCATCCTGCCAAGCCGCGATCCTTCGATCCGTGTCTTCTTCGACGGTGGGAACCTCGACCTCGATCTCCCCGTCGTGCGGTAAAGGTCAGGTCCGGAGAAGACATGATGGACATGCAGCTTCCCCTCGCAGGTATCAAAGTCGTGGAAAACGCCTCTGGCGTGGCCGCGGCTTATGCCGGGCGCCTGCTGTCGGCTATGGGCGCCGATGTGACCATGGTCGAGCCACCAGAACACAACCCGCTTCGGCGCGAGCCGCCGTTTGTTGGGAAAGATTCGACGGTGAGCGCGCTTTTTGCCTACCTTGCGATGGGGAAGCGCAGCGTGATCTGCGACCTCAAAGCCGATGATGGCCGATCGGACTTCGATCGGCTCGTCGCACAGGCCGATATCCTCATTGATGATACACCAATAGAACAACGCCTGGTGTGCGGCCTCTATCCGGAGCGAATTGCCAAAGACCACCCGCACCTTGTTCATTTGTCTGTGTTGCCCTTTGGCGCGGCCGGTCCGAAGTCGGACTGGCGGGGAAGCGAGCTCAATCTGATCCACGCGAGTGGTGAAGGCTTTCTTCTTCCTAATGGCCTGTCGGCGAGCCTCTTCCCGGACCGTCCCCCCCTCAAGATCGCTGGACATTTCGCCGAGATGCAGGGGGGCATCGCCGGAGCACTCTCGGCGCTCTCAGCCCTATGGGCTGGAGAGGGGCAGTTTGTAGATGTCTCGGTTCAGGACGCGAATGTGGCGGTGGGGGCCTTTACCGTGCAACGCTACGGAGATGGTTCGCTGGAACATCGGGCCAGCCGGTCTTTCCGCTACGGCGGTGTGATCGAGTGCCAGGACGGCTACGTGGAGCTTCYGACACTTGAGGAGCGCCAATGGACGGCTTTGGTCAAGCTAATGGGAGAACCCAGCTGGGCAATGGACCGCGCATTGGGAGATCCCTCCGCGCGGAGCGCGCGCGGTGACGAGATAAACCGGTACATCCGCGACTGGGCGCGCTACGAACGGGTAGACGACCTCGTAGCTCGAGCGCAGGAACTGGGGGTTCCAATGGCTCGCTACAATACGCCTGACCAGGTCCTCAGCGGGAGGCACGAGACGGCGAGAGAACTCTTCGCCGACTTAACTATCCCGGGCGATGGCACCTGCAAGATCCAGACGGCACCTTTCCGATTTGGAGAGAAACCGTTGCCGGTTCTGGATTGGCCGAGCGAACCAGGCGCGGATCAGGAGTTGTTGGAACATGGTTGGAGCATTCCAGCCAGCCAAAATCAGAGGGAAGATGCATGAAACCTCTGCACGGAATTCGAATAGCCGATTTCACGGTCCATGCGGCAGGTCCGTTCTGCACGCACATGCTCTCACAACTTGGTGCAGAATGTATCAAGATCGAGAGCGCTCAACGTCCTGATATCTTCCGTAAGCCACATCCTGTCTACGGCCGCACCGGTCCGGCAAGCTTCGACCAAGTCGCGTCGAATAAGTTATCCGTCCGGCTCGACCTCAAGAAGCCGAAGGGCGTTGAACTTGCCAAGCGGCTCGTGGCGATCTCTGACGTTGCTGCGGAAAGTTTCCGCGCCGGCGTCATGAAACGGCTGGGATTGGGATACGACGATTTGCACGCCGTGAAGTCCGATCTGGTGATGATTTCCGTTTCGTCGTCAGGTCAGACCGGACCGGATTCGCACTTCGCCGGCTATGCGCCTCTTTTTGGTGCATGGGGCGGGCTGGGATACTTAACCGGTTATCGCGACGGCCCGCCGGTCGAAATGCGCCACGTGATGGATCATACGGTGGGTCTCAACGCCGCCCTTGCCACCGTAGCAGCCCTGCATAAGCGCAGGCGCACGGGCCAAGGCACTCATGTGGACGTCGCAGCCCGTGAGGTTGCGTCGTCGCTCGCGGGAGAGGCATTGATGGCTGTGGCGGCGGGCGCACTGGTCGAACGGATGGGCAACGAGGATTATAGGCGCGCGCCGCACGGGCTCTACGCGACAAGGAAGACGGATCGCTGGATCAGCATCTCCATCGAATCCGAGCAACAATGGCAGGCACTTCTGCGTGTAATGGGCAACCCGGAGCTCGCCTTCGACTCAAGATTTGCCACGCCGGAGCGGCGCCATGAGATGCGCAACGCGCTGGATGGCATCATCTCACAATGGTGTGCAGCGCTCGATGCTGATGAAACGGCAGAGAAGCTCCAAGACGCGGGTGTACCTGCACACGTATCCTGGAACACTGAGGATATCGTCTACGATCCTCATCTGCGTCACCGTGGCGCTATTGTGCCAGTGAAGGAAGCCGACGGGCAGGAGCGTGCAGCAGTCGGCTTTCCTGCTCGGTTCTCAAAATCCCAGGGTGTCGGCATCGACCGAGGAACGCCGCGCCTCGGTGAGCATGAGAGTTACGTCTACGGCGAACTCTTGGGCATCGGCAGGAAAGAATACGACGACCTCGTCGCTGACGGCATCATCTACTAGTTCTAGGGAAATCCTTCTAATGTCGCTGAACTCCGACACCACCGAAGCTGACGACTACACCAGCGCGATCGGTCGCACGGAATGCAAGACCGGACTGATTGCAGCCGACCGGGTTGAGGCGTTGGCCAGCACGCTTGATTTGGACATAGTGCCCGGCGACGGGACGCTCCCGCCCGGATGGCACTGGCTCTTCTTTAATCCGTTTGTGCGCAGGAGCGAATTGGGTCCGGATGGACATCCCAGGCGCGGCGGGTTCCTTCCCAACGTCAAGCTGCCTCGACGGATGTGGGCCGGAGGACGGCTCATCTATCATGCCCCAGTCCCAATCGGTGGCACCGCAAGCAGGGAGAGCGAGATCGCGAAAATTGCAACCAAGAACGGCGGCGCCGGCAAGCTGGTCTTCGTGACGGTTCGTCACACGATCACGCACGACGGCCAGGTTTGTATCGAGGAGGAACAGGACATTGTCTACCGCGAGGCCCCAGCTCCCGGGTCTCTCAAACCTAAGGCTCCACAGGCGCCTGAGGTGGCCGAATGGTCGGAGGCAGTTATCCCCGACCCGGTTCTGCTCTTCCGCTACTCAGCGCTGACCTCCAATGGACACCGAATCCACTATGACCAGCCCTACGCCAAGGGCGAAGAAGGTTATAGGAGCCTCGTTGTCCATGGGCCATTGATTGCAACACTGCTCCAAGATCTTGCGGTGCGCTGCCGCCCTGAGGCGCGGCTTCTACGGTTCGATTTCCGGGGGATGGCGCCTCTGTTCGTGGATCGCGGCTTCCATCTGGAAGCTTCACGTTCAGACGGCGGTGACATCCTCGTTCTTTGGGCTCGAGGTCCAGATGGCGAACTGGCCATGCATGCCGAAGCCGCCTTCATTACTTGATCAGGCCGAAAGGCGCGGCGTACCACAACGTAGTAGGGCCACATGATGAGTTATCCCCGCAGCTACCTGTTCGTTCCCGGCCACCGCTCGGACCGTTTTGCGAAGGCAGCGGCCTCCGGCGCCCACCAGATCATTCTGGATCTGGAGGACGCAGTAGGTTCGAACGACAAAGATACAGCCCGTCAGCAGGTCGCTCAATGGTTCGGGCAGGGTGGGGCTGGAATGGTGCGCATCAACAGTTTGGAAAGTCCATGGTTCGAGGCTGATCTCGCTGCGGCTGGCAGTTTCCCTTCAGCGCACGTCATGGTTCCGAAAGCGGATGCGCAGACCCTCGCCCGTGTCGCCCAGGTCCTGCCAAGGCGACCACTGATCGGCCTCGTAGAAAGCGTTGCCGGATTGATCGGGATCCATGCGGTTGCCTCATCGCCAGGGGTTTCGCGGCTCGCTTTCGGAAATCTCGATTTTGGAACCGACGCCCGCATCCCAAGCACGGGTCCGGTGCTCGACCCGGCACGGTTTCAGATTGTGATGGCCTCGCGGCATGCAGGCTTGCCGCCACCGATCGACGGCGTCACTGTAGGGTTGCAGGATGATGCAGACTTGGCAGCTGATGTCACGAGAGCGCGGGATCTCGGCTTCACCGCGAAGCTTTGCATCCACCCGCGGCAGGTTGAGCGAGTTAATGCGACTTTCGCGCCGTCCCAAGAAGAAGGCGACTGGGCGCGGCGGATCGTCCACGCAGTCGAGGAGAGCGCTGGGGCCGTGGTGCAGGTCGACGGGAAGATGGTTGACAGGCCGGTGTTGGAGCGAGCTCGATCGATCCTCGCCGAACTGGATCCCGAAGCACTTCGCCAGAACGAACATGCTTGAGGTTCTTGAGAGCTTACCAGCGAAGGTCGACGCAGGGGTTTGCATCGGTAGCGAGGGTTCGCAGCGGTGAACCTCCTTTTCCGCGGCCCTTAGCAAAGTCTCTGAGCCGCATGACGGCTCAATACCTGGGGACATTTCGACACAACGAGGAAGCGGACCGCAGCACCAAGTTTCAGAGATGCCATATCCGGTTCCCTGTTCATCTGAGGCTTTTGAGCAGGCAAAAGCGTCAATATGGCCTTAGTCCGCAGGCGATTTTGCCGTGCGAGTCGACGCAGCGCATCTGCCTATCACACAAATCGAGCGTGGTCGGGGACCAAAGGTTCCATCCATTGCGCTGACTTCAGGAGGCCAGCATGGCTGGGTTCGAGAAAATCCTCATTGCGAACAGGGGTGAGATCGCGATCCGTGTCATGCGCGCGGCCAATGAGTTGGGGAAGACAACGGTTGCCGTCTATGCAGAAGAAGACAAATTAAGCCTGCACCGATTCAAGGCGGACGAGGCGTATCGGATTGGGGAGGGGCTGAGCCCGGTCGGTGCCTATCTCTCGATCGCCGAAATAATCCGCGTCGCGAAGGAGGCTCATGCGGACGCCGTCCATCCGGGCTACGGTCTTCTTTCGGAGAACCCTGATTTCGTCGAGGCGTGCATGGCCAATGGCATTGCGTTCATTGGGCCTAACGCCAAGACGATGCGCGCCGTCGGCGACAAGGCAAGTGCTCGGCAGGTCGCGATCAGAGCGGGTGTGCCGGTCATCCCTGCCACGGACGTGTTGGGCGATGACTTCGACGCGATCAAGGAGGCAGCTGCCAATATCGGCTATCCTCTAATGCTCAAGGCGTGCTGGGGTGGCGGCGGCCGCGGCATGCGCACAATCCACTCCGAGGCTGAGCTCATCGAGAAGGTTCGGGAAGGTCGACGCGAGGCTGAAGCCGCATTCGGCAACGGCGAGGGCTATCTTGAAAAAATGATCCTGCGAGCGCGCCACGTAGAGGTTCAGCTGCTGGGTGACAGCTATGGCGGGTTGTACCATCTCTTCGAGCGCGACTGCACGGTCCAGCGGCGGAATCAAAAAGTAATCGAACGGGCGCCGGCCCCGTATCTTTCTGAGGAGAGGCGCCAAGAGGTGTGCGAACTCGCGCTCAAGATCGGCCGCTCTGTGGGATACCAGAATGCCGGTACGGTCGAGTTCCTGATGGATATGGTGACTGGCGCCTTCTACTTTATCGAGGTGAACCCGCGCGTGCAGGTCGAACATACTGTGACCGAGGAGGTGACTGGTATCGACATTGTTCAAAGCCAGATTAAAGTTGCCGAGGGTGCAACGCTGGCCCAAGCCACTGGGGTGGAGCGGCAGGAAGACATTACACTTTCCGGTCATGCGCTCCAGTGCCGTGTAACCACCGAGGATCCTCAGAACAAATTCATACCTGATTATGGACGACTTACGGGCTACCGTTCGGCTACGGGGATGGGCATACGGCTCGATGGCGGCACAGCCTATGCAGGCGGCGTGATTACACGCCACTACGACTCGCTTCTGGTCAAGGTCACTGCCTGGGCGCAGACATCCGATCAGGCGATTCACCGGATAGATCGCGCGTTACGGGAGTTCCGCATCCGTGGCGTGTCGACCAACATTGATTTCGTCGTCAATCTGCTCAAGCATCCAACCTTCCTGGACATGAGCTACACCACGAAGTTCATCGACACGACCCCAGAGCTGTTCCAGTTCAAGACCCGTCGCGACCGGGCGACGAAGATCTTGACCTATATCGCCGACATCACAGTCAACGGTCATCCCGAGACAGTGGGTCGTCCGAAGCCGCCCGCCTCCGCTAAGCCTCCCCGTCCACCCCAACTGAAGGGTACTGTTCAGTCTGGCACGCGCGACCTCCTGACCCAGAAAGGCCCACAGGCGGTCGCAGACTGGATGAAGGCGCAGAGAAAGTTGCTGATCACAGACACGACGATGCGTGATGGCCATCAGTCTCTTTTGGCTACACGGATGCGCTCGATTGATATGATCAAGGCGGCACCTGCATATGCCTCAAATCTGGGCGATCTCTTCTCCGTCGAGTGCTGGGGCGGTGCGACTTTCGATGTAGCTTATCGTTTCCTGCAGGAGTGCCCACGGCAGCGCCTACGCGATATCCGCGAAGCCATGCCCAACATCATGACGCAGATGCTCCTGCGGGCGTCCAACGGTGTCGGATACACGAACTACCCCGATAACGTGATCCAGTTCTTCATCGATCAGGCCGCCAAGTCTGGAGTTGACGTATTTCGTATCTTCGACTCGCTCAACTGGGTTGAGAATATGCGCGTCGCGATGGATGCGGTCATCAAAGCGGACAAGATCTGTGAAGGCACAATCTGCTACACTGGCGACATTCTCGACCCTGACCGCGCCAAGTATAGTCTCAAGTACTACGTGGAGATGGCCAAGGAGTTGGAAGCTGCGGGCGCCCATGTGCTTGGGCTCAAGGACATGGCAGGCCTACTGAAACCTGCCGCCGCACGGCTGCTGATTAAAGCATTGAAGGAAGAGGTCAGCCTTCCGATCCATTTCCACACGCATGACACATCGGGGATTGTCGGAGCAACCGTACTGTCGGCTGTTGAGGCTGGTGTGGATGCGGTCGACGCGGCGATGGATGCCTTCTCGGGCTGCACATCCCAACCCTGCCTCGGTTCGATCGTAGAGGCACTGCGTAATACGGATCGTGATACCGGTCTTGACATCGCAGCCATCCGTCAGATCTCAAACTACTGGGAGTCTGTGCGCCAACAATATCGTGCTTTCGAGAGTGGACTCGAGTCCCCCACCTCCGAGGTGTATTTGCATGAGATGCCGGGAGGACAGTTCACGAACCTCAAAGCTCAGGCGCGCTCGCTTGGCCTTGAGGAGCGTTGGCATGAGGTTGCTCAGGCCTATGCTGAGGCTAACCAGATCTTCGGTGATATCGTGAAAGTGACGCCCAGCTCCAAAGTAGTCGGTGACATGGCGCTGATGATGGTCGCACAGGGATTAAGCAAGGAGCAGGTGCTCGACCCAAACAACGATATGGCGTTCCCAGAGTCGGTCGTCGAGATGCTGCGGGGCGACCTCGGTCAGCCCCCAGGAGGCTGGCCTAAAAGCATCGTAACAAAGGTCCTTAAGAACGAGCCCCTTTCAACTGAGCGACCGGGCAAGCATCTCCCCACTGAAGATCTTGAGAAGACGCGTGAGGGGCTCTCAGCTGAGCTCACAGGCCTTGTCGTGGACGACGAGGACCTCGCTGGCTATCTGATGTACCCAAAGGTCTTCCTCGACTACATGGGCCGGCACCGCCAATACGGACCCGTGCGCATTCTGCCAACCCCGGTCTTTTTTTATGGCATGGTGCCAGGACAAGAGATCTCGGTTGAGATTGATCCAGGTAAAACGCTTGAAATACGTTACCAAACAATGGGCGAAACGGATGACTCAGGGGAGGTCAGGGTCTTCTTCGAACTCAACGGCCAACCTCGAGCTGTTCGGGTGTCCGATCGGGCGGTGAAGGCAACAACCAGAGCCAAACCCAGGGTTGAGGAAGGCAATCCTCACCATATTGGGGCTCCAATGCCTGGAGCGGTTGCGTCTATAGCAGTTACGGCCGGTCAGGTGGTGAAAGCAGGCGATCTATTGCTCACAATTGAAGCAATGAAGATGGAGGCTGGCATTCATGCGGACCGAACAGCCACCATCAAAGCAATTTACGTAAGTGCAGGCAACCAGATCGATGCGAAGGATCTACTCATTGAATTGGAGTAGGTGCGCCGGGTGAGTGGGCAATGTTATCGATCCTGCCGCCAACCCAGTACCGATGGTCCATCGGACGCGCTTATCGGCCGGCGCACATTATCGGCTTGAGTCAAGTGCTCATGCTGACTGAACTACAGCAAAGAAACTAGGAAACATGGCTAGCAGATGAAATTGCGAGTCATTTGCTAAGTACGAATGTACGACTGCGGTTGGAGAAAGTGGTGTTGGACTGGGACAAGATCAGGCTGTTCTATACCGTGGCAAAGGCTGGCAGCTTTACCCAAGCAGGGGAAAAGCTTGGGATGAGTCAGTCCTCTCTGAGCCGCCAGGTCAGCAGCCTTGAGCAGGAACTCAAAGTTTTACTGTTTCATCGTCACTCCCGTGGTCTCGTGTTAACGGAGCAGGGTGCAGTGCTCTTCCAGGCAGCTCAGGATATGCACCAGTTTTTCGAGAGCACGCGTCAGCGTCTCGCTGAAACCAGAGAGCAGCCCACTGGCGAACTTAAGGTCACAGCTACGGTCGGCATCGGAGGAATCTGGCTTGCCCAACAGATCAAGGAGTTTCTCGATGTTTATCCTAAGGTCCGCATCCAGCTGGTTTTAACTCCCGACGAGCTTGATCTATCCATGCGGGAGGCCGACGTCGCAATCCGGCTGCGACGTCCAGACCAGCCGGATCTGATCCAGCGTCGTCTGTTCGCTATTCGCTATCATGCATATGCCTCCCGCTCATATATTGAACGCTTCGGCGAGCCCAAGGGAATAGATGACCTTGATCAACACCGCATTATCTGCCTCGGTGGAGATCAGCCATCCTATATTCTCGCTCTTCACCAGCTTACAACCTTGGGGCGCGATCCAAAGAATCCGCGGATTAGCCAACTGATTGTGAATGACAGCACGGCCCTACGGACGGCAATTGAGACTGGAGCTGGAATCGGAATGGCACCGGACTACGCGATGAGCAACAATGCGCAGGTCGTTCAAGTGCTCCGAGAGACCGAAATGCCAACACTCGACTGTTACTTGGTATTCCCCGAAGAAGCACGGTCAGTTGCAAGGTTAAAAGCCTTCCGAGAATTTCTGACAACAAAGGCGCAGGTATGGGCTTATTGAAGGTCAGCTTCGGACGATCGCGTCAGAGCAAGATGGTTCGTAGCCTAACGTTGTTGGGCTTAAGGGCATTCCGAGATTGAAGACACCGCGTAGTGCTTTAAGGGCGCACGCCACCCCGTCCACCAACTTAGCGCTTCAAGCAGAACCTGAACTCATTTCAAGAACGGTTTCCCGATCTTGGAGGAGGGCACTTCGAAATCTTGGATTTCCATGCTGCGGATAGAGTGCTTTAGCATAGCTAAGCCCGCCACTAAATAAGAACATTACTACTGCGCTCAAAGCAAGAGCAAACAGAAACCTTCTCATTGCTTTGTCTCACTGATGGTTCGACTATCCAAGCGACTCCCTCAGTTTTATCCGCACGTCTGCTGGTTAGTCCGAGCGGGTGACCTCATCGAAATACAACCGAAGCCCCTTAATAATGCATTATCTGAGCCGATGGTCCGACGCCGACCGATTATTAGGGTGACTATCACACCCTGAGGAGATTGACACGGCATCTTAATAATGCATTTTATTTTTATCTTTGGGCAGAACTCCTAGTAGCACCGCCTAGATTAACAGGTGCTCTGTCCTTCTAGCTCTTCAAAAACGTCCGGCAGATTTCTGACTGGAGTTACCAACAAGGAGTGAAACGGTGGGATCAAAGTACAGCTATCTTGCGCGCAGACATATTATAGCATCTTTGCTTGGACTTACTTTATTTTCGTCCCATAGCTCTGCACAACAACTCACCTCAAGGCCAGTAAGTATTATTGTGCCTTATTCTGCAGGAGCAGCGTCCGATATCTTGGCCCGGCGGCTGGGTGAGGGTATGTCAAAGTTGCTCAAGACGCCGGTCATTGTAGAGAATGTTGCCGGCGCAGGTGGCGTAACCGGTACACTGCGTGCTCAGAGGGCAGCTCCTGACGGCCACACATTACTGATCGGCACGCAAGGCACCCATATGATGAATAAGTTCATCTACAAGAACCTGAAATACGATCCCGATACAGACTTTATCCCTGTTTCCAACTTGGTGTCCTTTCCCAATCTCGTTCTCGTCCCCTCATCTCTCAAGATAGCATCGCTTCGGGAGTTCATTGCCCTAGCCAAAGCCCGCGCGAAGGAAGGCCGTCCGCTAACTTACGGATCGGGTGGTATCGGATCATCATCTCATATTGGGGCCGAACTCTTCAAGATGGAGGCCGGCATCGAATTAACTCACGTTCCGTACAAGGCGGTTGCCGATACTACCTCCGATCTCCTTTCGGGACGCATCGACGTAACATTCGGCACGCTTGGAACGTTTGCACCACAAGTACTTGCAGGCGACCTTGTTGGACTAGCCGTGACCGCGCCGGAGCGGTCGGCAATTCTGCCACAAGTGCCAACGATCAGGGAGGCTGGGTTCCCAGGCGCTGAATTCACGGTATGGCTAGGGCTCTTCGCGCCTGCTAATACGCCACCAGCACTAATCGATGAAATCAGGCAGGCCGCAATAGCCTCAATGGCTGTAAGCAGTACTCGCGCCGCATTCGCAGCGGAGGGTGCAGACGTGCAAGCATCGTCATCAACCAGCTTCGCCGATTTTATCAAGGAAGATAGTCAAAGATGGAAGCCCATTATCAAGAAACTAGCTATTGAACTGCAGAGTTAGAATTTCGGTTGTACGGTTATCTTCTCCGTCACACGTAAAGTCGAGTGGCGGAGAGGCTGCCATTCCTCGTTCACAGACTTGACGCGAAACGTGGCAGGGAAAGCGCTCTAGCCTAAGTCGACAAGCCTTGTGCGTATTGTGCTGATCACAAAGTCGGGCTCGCTACTCCCTGATCTGACTACGCCCTGCGGCGGGACAGTTACGACCCGCAGCGTCTGGCAAAGGAAGCTGAAATATCTAGAGGGTGGCTATCCCTATCAGCTCTAACAGCACAGGATTCCATATGGACTGGCTCTCCRGCACACTCTCAGTCGACAACAAGGCCGTGGACCTGGCGGTGAAAGAGGGCAC
>NZ_JBFUMH010000119.1:0-17079 GCF_054049475.1 Microvirga sp. P5_D2
TCGTATCGGGCGCACGAAAGGCGGGCTGAACTCCAAGCTCCATGCCGTCTGCGATGGTACCGGCAAGCCGATCATCCTGCTTTTGTCGGAAGGGCAGATGAGCGATCACAAGGGCGCTCGGCTCATTTTGGGAGCGCTGCCTTCTGGCGCAACCCTGATTGCTGACCGAGGCTACGACAGCAACTGGTTCCGGGAGGCACTTGTCGAGAAGGACATCACGCCCTGCATTCCGCCGACTAAGAGCCGCAAGGTGCCCATCGCCTATGACAAGACGCTGTATCGGCAGCGGCACAAGGTCGAGAACATGTTCGCCAAACTCAAAGATTGGCGCCGGATCGCGRCCCGCTATGACCGATGCGCCCACACCTTCTTCTCAGCCATCTGCATCGCAGCGGCCGTCGCCTTCTACCTCAATTAACGAGTCCTGAGCCTAGTCTAAGGGCTGACGAAGTCCGCAGTTCTCTTATCCGTGGGATGAGAGGAGCTGAGGTTCGTAGGAGCCTTCTGAGAGACCTCTCGAAAGAGCCCCCCAATCCAGTTGCCTTGCAAATTGACCTCATGCCTGCAATTTCGCGAGCGTCGATCTTAGGTGAACTGGGCATCAGCAAACCGTCCCTCATCAAGCCATTGATCGAACCGCGCCGTCATCTCGGCGCCGGTCATGCACCTGCCGATATTTCGATAATCGGGGTCGTTGTCTCGTCGCCTTCAGCTCTCGCCTCAGCAGTACAAATCGTGCTCCCTCCGTCCTGTCTGACGCTCTGCTGCAGCGCCGATAAGAGGTCGTCATCGCTCATGTACAGGAGAGGGCCACTTGGAGCGCTCAACAAAACCGGAGTGAGTGCTTTGGTTTGGCATGGCCAAACCTCTTGTTTCCAAGGCTCTCTGGTCAGTGTTTGAGCCGCTCCTGCCGGCGGCTACCCGCCATGCCCGGAGGTGGCCGTGAACGTTTGCCCGTTAACCAGATTTGCGGAATGACTTTGCTTCACATTGCAGAAGTATCGTCCGGACAGCCGCGGGGGTGAATGACTGAGCTTCGCGCCACAGACCGCAGTAGCACAACCTTCGGCTCAGTGATTTTTGAGCTCAGCTCCTCACCTTCCGCTCACTTCTGCCTCGAGCTCTCGACGTACAATCAGTGGGAGCAGCCACTATGGAGTTTGGCTCTTCGGACGACTGTCAGATGAGCCCGCCTGAGAGAAGGGCGGTTGCGGGTTTGGTCACCAGTGTTGGGCGCGCCGGATGGTAGTAATGTGAAGCGACCCGATCCGGCAATTGCAGCGTCAGGATGCTCTGCTGCGTGGGTCTTGGTCTCGACACAGCGCATGGTCGGCCGGGTCACCGTCTCGCAGATGGCTTCGGCATCGGCCCTGTCGTTCTTCTGCCGCGTCACGTACGGTTTGACGGAAGACGGCGGCATGAGCTTCACCAGGTGGCCGAGGCTCTGGAGCTCCCGCGACCAGAGATGGTCACTTGCACACGCCGCGATGCCGATCGGACAGGGTGGTAGGCTGGTGAAGAACTTCAGCACCTGCCCCCGCCGGACCCGGCGCCGGATCAGCACCTCGCCCATCGCGCTGATGCCGTGCACCTGAAAGACGGACTTGGCGATATCCACACCAATGGTGGTGACCGTGCTCATGGGCTGCTCCTGTGCCGCTGGCTGTTTGAGGCAGCCATGCTGCCCCACCGCTGGGTGGGAGCCGTCCACAGCATCAAGAGTGGACATGCGCGCCGACAATCAGGACTGCCACTGCATTGCGTCACAGGTCCCTCGTCGTGCGGTACCGGAATCCTATCAGATTCCAGAGAGCCAGAGGTGTTGGCCTCTCGACGCGTCAACGCAACTACTCAGCCTTTCCATGGATTACCGCGCACGTTGTTTCGTCAGATGACCAGCGCAATGAGACAAGCTCAAATGCCGGCACCGGTTTATTAAATCCCTTTAGATGCAACTCCCCAATCAAAACGGCTTCGACCGTGTCCCGCAGACAAGCGAATACCCTCTGAGTTAGCAGTATTTGCCCCGACCTCGCTTCGCTACACAGACGGCACGCGAGGTTTGGAACCGTGCCGATCACCGAGTACTCGAGCCGGTGCTCGAAGCCGACACTGCCAAGGGTCGCATGTCCTCGGGCCACACTAACTCCGAACCCGAGATCGTGCCCCCGTTTTCGCCAGCCCTCAGCAAGGATCATGATGCACTCGCGCATCTTGAGCGACATCATCACTGCGCGCTCAGTATGGTCCCGTTGCGGGAGCGGATCGTTGAAGAGCACCAGCACTCCATCCCCAACAAACCGCTCGAGGGTACCCTCGTATCGCATCACCAGGTCCCCCACGACAGCATGGTACTCTCGGAGAACGGTAATCACCTCCTCAGGCTCTGCTGCCTCAGCGAAGCTCGTGAACCCTCGTAGATCTCCGAAAACGACTGTAACATCGCGCCGGTGACTCTCCAGGGGATCGATGCCTCCCCGCGCAGCAACCACCAGATCTGCCACTTGGGGGGGCAGAAACCGGCGCAGACGCCCCATCCGTGCGATCTGCTCGACTTGTTCGGCTACCCGCTGTTCCAGCATCCGGTTCCATTCGGCGAGTTCTCGTGCTTGGTCCTGGACCGTGTCGTGCAGTGTCTTAATGCGCAGCATGGACCGGACCCGCGCCAGCAGTGCGGCATGATCGATTGGTTTAGTCAGGTAGTCATCGCCGCCAGCATCGAGGCCCTCGACCACGTCGCGTGGGTCCGACTTGGCGGTGACGAGAATGACAGGAATGTGCCGGTACGTCGCGTCTGCCTTGAGTCGCCGAACGGTCTCAATCCCATCCAGCTTCGGCATCATGATGTCGAGAAGAACCAGGTCGGGCGCAAGCTCTGCAACGCGAGTGAGTGCCTCCTCGCCGTTGGCCGCTGTCGCAACCTCGTATCCTTGGCTCTGGAGCCTGCGCGTCAGCAAATCGAGGTTCTGAGGCGTGTCGTCGACAGCAAGGATGAGGGGCACGTCACGCATGCTCGTATGTCCATCTAGGCCAGGTATGCTTGGATCGTGGCCAACAGCTTGCGCGGGCTGAACGGCTTGGCGACGTACCCGTCGCAGCCGGCCTCTCGCGCCTTCGCCTCATCACCGGCAAGCGCATAGGAGGTGACGGCGATGATCGGGATATGCTGCAGGGCCGGGTTGCCCTTGATGCGCCGCGTAGCATCGTAGCCGTCCACCAGAGGCAGCTGAATGTCCATGAGGATTAGGTTCGGCCGGTGCCGTTCGGCCTGAGCGATGCCCTCTTCGCCATCGACGGCCTCCAGCACCTCGAAGCCGGCGCGCGTCAGCAGATCACGCAACATCCGGCGGTTGTGCCAAGTATCCTCAATGACCAGGATCCGCTTCATCATGCCGCCTCCATGACCTCGTCTACTTGGAGTGGAACTCTAATCCTGAAGGTGGAACCCTGCCCTGGAGCGGACTCCACCGTGATTGTCCCGCCATGCATCCGGATGATCCGTTTGGAAATCGCGAGCCCTAGCCCCGTACCGCCCTTCTGCCGCGTCGATGAGCTGTCAACCTGCTGGAAGGCATCGAAGATCCGCTCTTGGTCGGCCAAAGCAATCCCTGGACCGGTGTCGGTCACAGTCAGCTCGAGAAGATCACCGACGGTCCATGCATTGATCCGGACCGTGCCCGCATCGCTGAATTTGATGGCATTACCGACGAGATTCAGGAGAACCTGAGTGAGCCTTCGCTCATCTCCCCGCCCCAGCGGAAGGTCCTCCGCGATGCCGGTTTGCAGATCAAGGCCTTTGGCTTGAGCAAGCGGTTGCGTGACCGAGACCACGGCCTCAACGACACTCTGAACAGCATACTCATCAAGCGTCAGCGTGAGCTGTCCCGCTTCGATTTTCGACAGATCAAGGACGTCGTTGATGAGCGCCAAGAGGTGCTCGCCATTCGACTGGATGTACTCCATGATCTCATGGGCTTCGCCCGCCACCTCTCCGTAGACACCATCGAGTAGCATCTCAGTGTAACCGAGGACGGCGTTGAGCGGGGTGCGCAGCTCGTGGCTCATATTGGCCAGGAACTGCGACTTGTGCTTGCTGGCGATCTCGAGCTGCCGGCTCTTGTCCTCAATCTCGCGGAAAAGGCGTGCGTTTTGGATGGCGAGCACCGACTGGCTGGCGAAGGTCTGCATCAGGTCAACGGTCTGTCTCGGGAACGCCGCCTCCTCCCGCCGCATGAGCACGAGTGTTCCAAAGACGCGCTCCGCCCTTACAAGAGGGACAATCAGGACGCTTCGGATTCCAGCACTGACGGACACATCTCGGAGCGGCCACTTCGGTAATTGGGTGAGGTCACCGACCAAGACGGGAGTAAGCTGCCGGATTGCGGTTCCCATCACCGTTTCCGCCTCGAGGATTTGCAGATTACGGATTTGCTCCGACAAGTTTGCCTCGAGGCCGCTGGCCCGCCACAAAATGAACGTGCGATTAGTCCGGTCGTAGCGGAACAGCGCACAGGCATCGGCTTGGCCCAGCGCCATCGCTCGGGCGGACACCAGATCAAGAACACGGGTCAGGTCCAGGGTTCCGCTGACCGCTTGGCCTGTCTCAGCCAGCGCCTTGAGCTCCTCATTGGACGTGGCCAATGCTGCGGATTGCTCCTGCAGCTCCCGGACGAGGCGAGCGTTCTCAATCGCGATTACCGCTTGGTCGGCAAAGACAGTCACGAGCTCGATCTGTTTGTCCGTGAACGGCTCGACATGATTGCGAGCAAGCGCAATCACGCCAATTGGTTCTCCATCGCGTAGGAGCGGCACGCCGAGGACTGTGCGGAAGCCACCTAAACTTTGTGCCTCCTGCCAGGTGTAGCGGCCGTCTGCCATGACGTCATCGTAGTGCAGCACGCGTCGTTCCATGACCGTGCGCCCGACGACGGTTCCTGATGCATCAGCCCGGATTGGGTTGCTCTCAATAAAATGCTTGAAGGTCTGGTCAAAGCCGCACGAGGCTTTAACCCGGTAAAGCCCGTCCTCAAGTCGGAACAGGAGGCCCTTGTCCGCACGACAGAGTTGGGTCGCTGTTTCCAAGAGGGACTTAAGAACCGGCTGCAGATGGAGGGTCGAGCGGCTGATGGCTTTGAGCACCTCACCGGTTGCAGTCTGGTAGGTCAGGGCCTCGGCGAGTTCGTGCGTGCGTGCCTCGATCTCCTGATAAAGGTGGCCTAGCTGCTGGGAAGTCTGATTGACATTCTGAGCCAGTATCCCCAGTTCGTCCCGGTTAGTGACGGTGACCTGCTGGGCAAAGTCGCCAGCTGCGATCTGGCGCAACCGGGATTCGATTTTCTGAACCGGTTCAACCAGTGACCATGAGATGATGTATCCTAGACTCAGCGCCAGCAGGATGCTGCCGACGGCAAACAATACAACGATCAGGCGGGAGTTCCCATAGGCTCTCTCCGTCGTTTCGATGGCGTCCACCATATCAGCCTCGGCTACGTTGACGAGTTGGTTCGTCAGACGCTCGAGGCGATCGAGCAGAGCCATAACTTGTGTCTGTTGGATCTTGCGGGCCTCCTCTGTCCGGCCGGTACGAATAAGGTCGACGATTTTTGTCACCTCGGCCGTTAAGTAATCGTAGTCCTGCCGGACTTGGCCAAGGAGGACTGATTCATCCTTAGCGACGAACTCCATACGATTGAGGTCGTAGCCGAACTGTCGCAGCTGTCGGAGCGCGGCATCAAGCATCTTGTCGTTCTGAAGCAAGAGCGCAGTCGATATGCTGTAGAGCTGGCTCGTCGTGTCGTGCTGTACCTGATGATAGGCTGCGATCTTACGCTGCAGTTTGATCAATTCATTGGTTTGATCATTGACTCCGCTCAGCACCTGCAACCCGACCGCTCCGAGCGCGATCAGTAACCCGACGATCGACAAGAACGCAACGAGTAGCTTGGTCTGAACGCGGGCCGGAAGCTGTGCAACCCAGCCAATCAGCCGGTCCCTGAACTTACTTGGATTCATCCACAAGGCTGAGAAGGTCACGCCGGAACTCCTCTAGGTCGAACCGAGCGCCAACATACTGGACGCGCAAAATGCCTTTCGGATCAATGAGCGACGTGAGGACGATGTGGTCGACGTCTCCCGCCGTAGTCTTCCTCGCGAACACGCCGTACTTTCGGCTGACACTACGGACTGTCGCCGGATCGCCGGTCAGAAATGCCCATCCGTTCAGGTTGGCGCCAAAGTTCCCGGCGTACTGCTTCAGCACTTCCGGCGTGTCATGCTCCGGATCGACGGTGATCGACATAAAGGCAATCTTGGATCCGAAGGCAGGGCCCAGTTCGTCCTGCACACGCGCCATGTTGTTGGTCAGGACAGGGCAGGTATCGGTACAGGATGCAAAGATGAAGGTGATGGCGACCACTTTGCCGCGGAAGCCACGAAGCGACACCTGCGCACCGTCCTGCGACGTCAGGGTAAAGTCCGGTGCCGCTCCAATAGTAGGCAGGCGCTGGTCGCGGAGCGCATCATGGGCCTGCGCCGGCCAGGAAAGCAGCCCCAACAGAAGGAGGCGTGTCCACCACGCGTTCACGTCTTCAACTCGCGCTTGATCTCGTTGAGGAAACGCCAATCCGTGCCGCCAGCAATGATTTTTTGAGGGCTCGACTTGATCATACCGGCCTCACGGAGGCGCAGGGAAAAGAATCGGATGGTATCCTCGGGATCGTGATCCCGCCATTTTGCGTATGAGATTTCCGTAAGCGCCTGAAGGGCGGGCTCGTATTGCTTAGTATAACCGTCCTTGACCAAAAGACGGGCCACCCGTTCAGGCTCCGAGACGCAGATGTCATTTGCTTTAAGGACAGCGCGCACCACCCGCTTGGTGGCAGCTGGATATTTTGCTGCATAAGCCGCGTTAGTTGCTAGCATGCAGCAGAAATACTGCGACCAGGGCCGGTCCTGGATGCTGTTCACAATGACATGGCCGATCTTGCGAGCGCGCAGTTCCTGTGGCTCAGGTGGGAAGCCGAGGAAGGCGTCGGTCTTCCGCTGCACGAACAAGTCAAACGCATTGACATCACTCGTCACCCACTTGATGTCCTTGAGAGGATCGAGCCCGACATGCGTCGCCATTGCGGTTACGAAGATATGTGGATCTGATCCTAGGTTTTGTCCGACGCCGACAGTCTTTCCTTTCAGATCGAGGACGCTGTCGATGCCCTCGTGCGCGAACAATTCATAACAGCCGACATGCACGCCAGCGAGCACTTTGATGGGTGCCCCTTGATCAATTGGAATGGCGAGAGCTGTCGCGAAATCCATGGCGAAATCAATATCGCCACGCGCCAGCATCGCGATTGAGGCAAGGCCGGCCTGCTGGTCGATATACCGGAAGTCAGATAGGCCTTCTGCGCGGATAAGGTCTTCCGCTACATACTGTGGCGCAATACAGATTCCAGGTCCCCGTGAGAAGCGCACCGTATTTGTTTCGAGGGGCGCCTCCTTGGCGGAGGCACCTTGGATGCCAATCGAAGCGGCGATGCCTGCGGTCGTAAGGTTGGCTATGAAGCGGCGGCGAGTTTGAATGCTCTGCATTGTGAGCCTCCTCCGGTCGGGTTCGGATCAGGCAACTCAAACTTCCAGTTTACGTTTGAACTCGTCAATAAACGTTGGCTCGCTTCTCCAGTAGTAATCTTCTTCCAAGAAGATGTAACAATCTGCTTGATGCAAGCGGCTAACGAGCTACTCCTTTGAAGGCCGTTCAGTGCTTCAGCTTCCCAAATGTAGCAGCACCACAGGAGCCTGAAACTATTCCTGCAAACTATGCGCAACGTTGCTTCTGCATGCTTATCAGGAAACTCGTCAATCGAAACATATTATCATAGAGAGGCCGGCCTGGGAAGGTAGATTACACGGAGGCGTTCGGGGCCCTGGTGTGACGGCGCACTCGCGGTCTGCCCAAGCAGCAAGAGCTTAGGATTCAAGTCGCGGCTCAAACGCAGTTTCCCAAGCGCCTCATTTGAGCCGATCTGCTATCATCGGCGTAGGCAGGAGGCACAAGATGGCGCCTGTCCCAGCTCTGCATATTCCAGTCCTGCTGGCCCGGAGCGAGCCACAAGTCTGCACTGCCACCGCAGATTGTCTGATCGCCAACGGCATCGTGGCTCTCGAGGTTGCCAGTACGGATGAGGCCCTCAGCTATCTTGAATCCCGCAGCGACATCCGCTTAGTGATCACCGAGATCGATATGCGCGGCTGTCTCAGCGGGCTTGACTTGGCACGCTATGTCCTGCGGCGGTGGCCGCACATCGGCATCATTATCCTGGGTTGGCCTACCCAGCCCACACCGAGCCTAGCGCAGGCCGTGACCTTCCTATCCAGCCCATGTCCGCCCACATCGCTGATAGAGCAGGTGCGTGCCACTTTGGCAGCCTTCTCTCCTTCTACCTGAGAAAGGCGGCTGCGTTAGCAGCCTGACCTCAAACCGGCTTGTCAAAGACCATCGCCTTCGACACGTATGCTGTTTCGTCCCGGGTGTAGGTTAGACCACACGCTTGGGCTATCGCACCGAAGTCTTCCTCGATGTACCCGGCATAGTACGGTTCATGGTAGTTCTGCGGGAACAGGTCGAGGAGACCGTCATACTCTGGCTTGTCGCCGCGCTGCAGCGAATCCATCAGAACGAGACGTCCGCCGGGCTTCAGCACCCGGGCAACCTCACGGAAGACGGTCCGACGGACCTTGGGCGGGAGCTCGTGGAACGTGAAGATGCTCGTCACCGCATCCTGACTGGCGTCCGGCACCGGGATTGCCTCCCCGTTCGCCACGACGAGCTTCAGCCACGACCACCGCTTCAGGTGATGTTTAGCCTCCCGAATATAGGGCTCCGACAGATCGATCCCGAGACAGGGAAGCCGCGGCCATGCTTGTTTTGCAAAGTCGAGAAAGCGCCCGGTGCCGCAGCCGACATCGAGGAGTCTCAGCTGCCGCTGATCTCGCTGCGTAAAAACCTGGTGCAGGGGTGGCAGCACCTGCCGACGCATGGCGTTGGCGGTCCCACTGAACAACACCTCGACCTGGGTATCGTAACGCTGGGCCGAGTCCTCGGTCATCCAGCCTCCAGTCTGGAAGTGGRAGTTCTGGAGATAATAGCGGGGCCGCTTGCCCGAGGTTTCTTCCGTGAGAACCTCGTTATGCCCACCGCCCTCGCGCCGGCGGTGGACTGACGGTAAATCCTCAAAGAATAGGCTTGAGCGCCGAAGGCGCGTCAGCAGCGAGCCATCATGATCGGCAGGCAGAGGATCCCTGGCCAGGAGGCGCGTCTTGACCTGGAGGACGTCCAGAAGGCGCTGATGAAGTTGTCGGCGGATCAGCGAGAAGCCCTGCTTCTGGTTGGAGCCGAGGGTCTCTCATACGAGCAGGCCGCTGAGATTTGTGGCTGTGTCGTTGGGACCGTCAAAAGCCGTGTGAACCGTGCTCGCACCCGACTGGCTGCTCTTCTCTCGGTCGAGAGCGAGGCCGACCTTGGGACCGACAAGATCATCCTCGCTGCTCTGCCAGTGGCCGCAGACCCTGCCCTGCAAGTTGGACGGTAGCGCATTCATGCCGGTCGAGATCGAGCGCAAGTTCCTGGTCGCAAAGGAAAGCTGGCGAGGTCATACTCCCGGCCAGGGCTACTGCCCGGGATACCTCTCAAAAGGCAATAGACCGTCCGGGTAAGGCGAGCCGGTCCTCGTGCCTTTCTGACGATCAAAAGGCTCCAGCGCTTGGCGAGTAGCCCTTAGCTGATCTCTTGTGGTAGTAGAAAACGATCAGTGCAGCGTTCTGAAGTGCCGTGGGCGATATGTGCTGTCCAAATCAAAACCTGTTCTTCCTTCGATTAGATGACGATCACCCTTCGACCGGCTTGTTCAGCCGACTACCCCTTTGCCCTCAATCTGTATAGCCAAACGATCAAACCCCTTGTCGCAGACTGGATGGAGTGGGTCGATGCAGACCAAGAGGCTCTGTTTGCGAGCCTCTGGCGAGAGGACGATACGCGCGTCATCACCCTCAATGGGGAGGATATCGGCTGGGTGGAGTTCCGCCAGACAGGCGACGAAATCTTCCTCAAGCAACTGTATGTCGCGCCTGCGTACCAGCGGCGCGGGGTCGGCTCACAGGTCATGCGGTTGCTGAACGAACGGGCCAGGACGGCAAAGTCGATGGCACTGTTCGTGCTCAAGAATAATCCAGCTTTTCGGTTCTATGAGCGCCATGGCTTTGAGGTCGTCCGGGAGACCGACACCACGTTGGTGATGCGCCGTGCGATGGCTGAGGCGGCTTAATCCTCCCGATTGAATACCGGTTAGGAACCGACACGATCCAGTCTGGTACAAGCAGGGCATCGGCGAGCCAGATGACTGAATTCGTGCGTCACCCGGTACTCCAAACGGGCTCCAGGGCGAAGATCAACTACCAATTCATGGGACCGGCATCCCGCAGCTACTTTCAAATAATCCTGTTCATTCAGAGGGCAAATTGACGTGGGGACTCCTCTGCATCGTTTTTCTTCGCTAACCTGCTGCGCAGACCAGCGGAGGCTGCGAGGGCATGCGTCAGTTTGGGGTGTTTACCGCTCTTGCTTTGAGCGGGATGACCGCATCTTGCGCGGAAAGAATGGCGCACCCGGCTGTTATACCCATGCCTCCTCCGCCGAAAGCGGCCTCTCAGCCAATGTCCCACAATGGGGAGGCGGGCCGTCAGGATGAGACGCTTGCAGAGGATGCCAGCAAGCGTTCGGCGATCCGCTCCCATCAGGTCACACCAAGCGCCAGCGTAACACCAGAGCCGTCGCTCGAACCTCGGGCTCCACTCCCACAAATATCCCAACAGAAGGAGACCCCAATCTCGCGAGAGCCCCCTGCGGCTGTCGCGCTTTCGCCGCCCCTGAAGCCTGCCGAACCCAATTTCCCAATCGCAGCGCTGATGCCGCCGCCTCAGCAACCCGCCGAGCCGACCTTCCCGTCCGTGCCGCCAACCGTCGAGCTACCGTCCCCACCTCAGTCTGCCTTGCCGACCCTGCCAGAGGTGCCAATGGAAGCAGTCATGCCAGCACCGCCTGAGCCTGCTGAGCCGAGTTTTCCCGTGGCCACACTGCTACCTGCACCTCCAGAACCGGCTGGGCCGGTCCTGTCCTCCCAAAACGAGGTCGCCGCAGAAAGCCCGATCTTGATCCCCTTTCCAGACCTTTCGGCACCTCTTTCGCTCCACCCGCGCTTTGAGTGGGAGGATGTCACAGGCTCTTTGGACTTTCCGCTGGCCGAGGCCTTTGAAATACGACCAGAGAGACAAATTCCGAGCCTGATCCGAAATCCTTTTCCACTCGCAAGTGATACCCCATGAGCACGTTGCGGATCGCAATCTGGAACCCCGAGTGGCGGCGCAGGAGCACACAGGCTGGCCGCATGATGCGGGAGCGCATTGATGCGCACTCCCCTGACATCATCTGCATCACAGAAGGGCATGAAAGCTTTCTTGAAGGTGATGGCCACCTGATCAGCGCAGCCTTCGACTTCGGCTATCCGGCCCCGGCAGGACGCCGGAAGGTCCTGCTATGGAGCCGAACGCCTTGGACAGCAGTAAACCAGATCGGCCGCCCCTCGTTACCGCAGGGGCGATTTGTGGCGGCGTCAACGGAGACGCCAATTGGGCCTGTTCAGGTAGTCGGCGTCTGCATTCCTTGGTCCCATCTCACGTCAATAGGGGCCGCAGAGATCGGAAGCCTTGGGACGAGCACTGCACCTTTTTAGGAGGGCTGTCAGAGTTCTTAGCCTCGCCCGCATGTTCCACCTCTACAATCCTGGTGGGTGACTTCAACCAGACCGCGCCACGGCGGCGCGCGCCGAAGCGCGCTTATGAGGCGCTGCTGACAACGCTATTTGATCGTCTGGTGCTTGCGACCGGAGGTCCGATCCCTAGTCTGGATATGCTCTCCATCGACCATCTGGCCCACACCAGTGATCTGGAGGCAATTCAGGTTCATGGGTTATCGAATCGAGACGAGACCAACCAGCGTCTGAGTGACCACTTCGGGCTGGTGGTGGAACTTCGCAGGGTAAACCCAAGCCCCTCGTTTGAACGGGCCTCACGGGTGGGCTCCGTGTGAAGGTTTAGCCATAGAGGCATCCAGTTCCTCATTGAATGCACGCTCATCTTCGCTATTCCAGAACCGCGTCCCAAGCAGTTCGACCCATGTAACACTGCCTTCCCGGCTCATCTGCACTATAAGGTTACCGACTTCACCCTTCAGTGCAGCAGGCACGATGACAAGGTTGCCCTCAATCTCGATGCTATCGTTAAAAACGAGGCGCAGGCGATAAGGTCGCTTTCATCTTGAAACAAAAGGCCCTGGACAGGCTGGCTCTCGGGCTCGCAATTGACGAGCTTGTAGCGACAAATGATGTCAAGCGCCTGATCATAGGTCTGCCTGTAAATGACCAACTTCGGGATACGATATCTCATGAATTTCTTTCATAAGAGAATAGGCCTTGGTTCGAGATAGCGGCTGACGGCTTCCTCGCTCAATGGAGAGATTGGTTTCAGGGCGTTGCGTCGAGCCGCGATTGTGAGTTTCAGACTCTGATATCGCCTGGGCAGCGATGCTGGAAAGCAACCCGCGAAGGCTGGACAATCGCGTAGATTTCGTCGCGCAAAAGGCGTGCATTCCGGTCATAGCCTGCGCGCTGGCTTCGCGACACAGGCGGCCGAGAACGGCGCAGAGGAACGCAGGATCGCTGCAATGACGCGTCACAAGAACATGGAGGTTCTCCGGAAATACATCCGCGAGGGCAAACTGTTCACTAATGCGGTTACCGCTGATCCGGGCCTGTGATCTCTAATAGCCAGCAAGTATCCGTTAACATGGCAGGCCACAAAGGTAGGTCGTTGTGCCGTCCCGCCGATCTCCTTCTCAACAGCCTGTCAACGACGGCTGTTTCGTTAACGAAACTCGGATCGGAGATCGTTAAGGATTGGGGCCACCAAGACATGAACCTGGATGATGGCGAGGACAGGTAGCGCAAGGGGCTTCCAGAGCGCCGTCGAAAGGCCATGACCCAGCCCGACCCTCAGCCGCATGGCCGCACGAAATCCACATCAGTCCGCATCAGGGGCGCTGCTGCGAATGGGTGTTTCCAACCCTTGATTCAAGCACTGGACATATTAGAACCGTAGACGGTGCATGGCGGTTGGTCAGACGCAAAGCGAATCTGCACATCGGACAGAAGAGAGCCATCATTTATGATCTGCATAGCAGTTGGACCAGTGTGGGGGCGGCTCTCGGATATGGCCCCGAGTTTATGGGTAAGGTGCGCGCTAACTCCACAAGGGTGAACGAGCGTCAATACTTGCATCCAGCAACGGGCATGACGCGCGAGATCACGTGTAGGATTGCAGATACCGTTGCTGGATTTAACCCTACAACAATGCAAGGACAACAGTGATTTATGGACCTTTGTCCTGTCATCTTGCGCCCTCAGCATACGGCATGGTGTCATCTACATCCGGTGCTGGATTGATCCACTATGACCTCACACTTCGTACCTGTACTCGGCAGATGGTCAACAAATTGACTAAGATCGGTACGCTGCTGTGTTCCCTCTAAAGCACGTCTTGACGCTCACTTCCGGGATCGCATTGCTCGGAATGATCTCCTTGGTCATTATTCAAAGAACGCTGCCATTTTGTAGAACAGTGCGGCAATGAGGGCTGCGGCTGGGATCGTCACCACCCACGCGACTACGATACCTCTGGCCACACCCCACCGGACAGCCGAAGTCCTTCGGGCGGCTCCAACCCCGATGATCGATCCTGTAATCGTGTGGGTTGTCGAGACAGGAATGCCCAGCCACGTTGCACCGAACAGTGTGATCGCTCCCCCGGTCTCGGCACAGAAGCCCTGCATCGGCGTGAGGCGGGTGATCTTTGAACCCATCGTGTGGACAATCCGCCAGCCGCCGAGCAAAGTGCCCAGCCCCATGGCGACCTGGCAACTAATGACCACCCAAAACGGCACATAGAACTCGCTGCCGAGGTGCCCTTGCGAGAACAGCAGCACCGCAATGATCCCCATAGTTTTCTGGGCATCATTGCCGCCATGACCAAGCGAGTAGAGGGCTGCCGACACTAATTGGAGGTTCCGAAACACACGGTCGGCGGCAAATGGGGACGACCGATGGGAGGCCCAGGTCGTAACGAAGACCAGGAACAGCGCCAGCCCGAACCCAATCAGGGGCGATAGCACGATAGCGAGCAACGTCGGTCCAAGACCGCCCCACACCACAACCCCAAATCCTGCTTTCGCGACCCCTGCGCCAACAAGTCCCCCGATCAAGGCATGAGAACTACTGGAGGGTATGCCGCCTGCCCAGGTGATCACATTCCAGAGGGTTGCTCCCATCAGAGCCCCGAAGATTACGGCAGCATCAATGGCCGTAGCCATGACAATGCCACTGCCCAGCGTCTGCGCAACGTGAAGGCCGAAGAATAGAAAGGCTATGAAGTTGAAAAATGCGGCCCATGCCACCGCAATCTGCGGCCTGAGCACACGGGTGGATACAATCGTCGCGATGGAATTTGCCGCATCATGGAGACCGTTGATGAAGTCAAACAGCAAGGCCAATGCGATCAGGCCCACAAGCAGAGGCAGAGAGATAGAGACAACGTCCATAGCCTCGGCTCCTCAGACGTGTTCGATCATGATGCCATGCACTTCGTGTGCCACATCCTCCAAGCGATCCATCACGCGTTCGAGGTGGTCAAGGATTTCGAACGCGACCCAGAAATTCAATGCCTGGGCAGAGCCCATGGTCTCGAAAAGACGGCTTCGGGCAGCATCGTACCGGTCATCCGTCTCACCTTCGACTTTGGATACCTCTTCTGCAAGGCTGCTGATCTCAGCCGCATTTGAGCCGATTGAGCGTAGCAAAGGAATAGCCTGCTGCACGATCCGTGATCCTTGCAGGATGCCGTCCGCCATCTCCCGCATTTCGGGCTCGAATGTGCTCACCTTGAACAGCATGATCGTCTTTACGGTCTTACGCATCTGGTCGATAGCATCGTCCATCGAGGTGATCAGGTCCTTGATATCGCCTCGGTCAAACGGCGTAATGAAGGAACGCCGCACGGCCAGAAAGACTTCGCGGGTGACCGCGTCCGCGTCATCCTCCCGATCCATGACTGTAGCGATATGACGGTCAAGGTCGGAGCCCCCATCCAGAGCGGCACGTAGAGCCTCCGCGCCTGCCACAACCAGCTTTGAATGCTGCTCCAACAGATCAAAGAACTGGTCCTCTTTGGGCATCATGGCCCGAAACCACTTAAGCATCCTTCCTCTCCTGGTTCAGAGACCGGTCTGGCAAAGCAGGGCTCGTGCCGATCAAAGACGATCTGTCGGCGGCGCTGTGGTGAATAGATTTCTGGCTAAGGAACTTGGCGGTTGGCCTGCATGTTCCCGTCAAGGCAGTAGCTAAGTTCGGTTGGCTCATCGCCGATAACGGGAAGCAAAGGCTATTCGAGCCCGAAGACCGACGCTGCGTTTCAACTCCGTGGTTTGAATTGCTTCAACGCCCACAATGGTCCCAGAGTTACTACACCGAGGATGTACAAGGCTTGTCATCGCCACGGTCATCACATAGTCACCACAGCAACGTCCTTAGAACCGTTCTCCCCGACCGTTGGGCCGACCGTCAAAAGACGGAAAGGCAACGGTTTTCAACGGTTCTGTTGAGCTTCGCGCCTTGCCCGCAGGAGAAGAGTAATGATCCCCCGCCATAGGGGTCAAGCTTCATGTTGCTGCTCGGGATCAGCCCTAAAGGGCATTAGACGAACGACGACAGTCAACTGTCAGTCACCGCATAACGAGCCCGGTCGGCCTGTTTTGGTGGAACTGAGGGCATTCGTCGGCGTGCATGATCAGCCTTCGTGATTGAGGCACGAAGGCTGAGGCCATGGAGGACTGTGGTCAAGTTGGCTTGGGACGTTCTCCCAGGCCGCCAACTGTCAGCCACGCTTCCGCGCGAGCGCCCGCAAGGCGCTCAAGGAGATCGGATAAGTCAAGAGAGACCAGCAGGATCCAGGTGTCGTCCGAAAGCGAGAACAATTCGTCGATGGGCCGTGATCAGAGCGATCCCTGGGGCATGCTCAGCATACTAAGGAACGGTATCCTTGTGTGCGCGGGCGAACGCCTCCTCATAGGCTTTTCCTTGATGGGAGTTGCGTAGCAGGTCTGAATAGCGCTTGCGCCCTCCGAGTTTTCGTGGCCGAACTTTGCGCTCTGCCCCCGACACTGTGTCAGCTGTCGTCCCCTTGTGAGCCCGCACGGCTAGAAGCGTCGGCATCCGGGCTCCTGTGGCTTGGGTGACGCAACCGAATGCCTAATCCACCTCCTTCATTCTCCGGAATGAACTCAAGCCCTGCCTGCTCAAAGGCTTCGATCAGCGTACGGTTGTTGGCCCCCATCAGACGTGCGTGCTCGTCTTTGATTTCAAAGGCCCCAATCGTTGATCTCGCCCCCGATGACGCGGCAAGATCGTTTTGGCCCATGCCAATCAGGGCACTGGCAACCGACAGAGCCATGGCGTAAGACGCAACAGACATCGGCGACTCTCACCCGAACGTTTCGGACAACAATCCTGCGCATCATGATCGTCAACCTGCCCTAATCACAGGAGGACCGCTCACGACCGTTCCGACCTATCAGCTAATGGCTCGGGCCTCCACCAGTGAATACGCTTTGGCGGGATACCGCTCGCATGAAAGACTCATTGCGCAGCGACTATTCTGTAGTAGTTCCAGCTAGAAAGCTGACAATTCAAAGCTTACGTGTGTAAAACGATACGTACAATATTGCTTGGGGGCAGTTCGGAATGCGAATAGCGATGATCGGCTCGGGCTATGTGGGGCTGGTGTCCGGCGCCTGCTTGGCCGATTTCGGCCACGACGTCTGCTGCGTCGACAAGGACCCGGCCAAGATCGAGGCCCTCAATCGCGGCGAGATCCCGATCTTCGAGCCGGGGCTTTCCGAGCTCGTCGCCAAGAACGTGCGCG
>NZ_JBFUMH010000120.1:0-16486 GCF_054049475.1 Microvirga sp. P5_D2
GTCATGAGGTCATGAGCTGAGTGCGCCCTGGATCATCGACGGCCCGATCACCCGCTTGGCGTTCGAGGCTTACATCGAGACGCAGCTCGCGCCGACGCTGCACAAAGGCGATGTAGTGATCCTCGACAACCTGGCCGTTCACAAAAGTGAAAAGGCTGCGCAGTGTCTGAAGCAACGCGGAGCCTGGTTCCTGTTCCTGCCGGCTTATTCGCCCGATCTGAACCCGATCGAGCAAGCCTTTGCCAAGATCAAGGCACACTTGCGCAAGGCCGAGGCGCGAACGTTCGACGCGCTCTGGCGCGCCCTCGGCGACATCTGCGATTTGTTTGAGCCGCACGAGTGTTGGAACTACCTCAAGGCTGCTGGATATGCGTCCGATTAAACATCCGATGCTCTAGTGGTGCAGGAATCGAGAAAGTCCCTGTCGTGACTGACGATTGCCACCGGGATCTGTCCGGCGGTCTCAACGATCCAGCGCTCCAGCAGCAGCAGCTTTTCGAGATCGAGGTGGTTGGTCGGCTCGTCGAGCAACAACGCATCCGGCTCGGCAATCCAGGTACGGGCGATGAGCGCCAGCCGTTGCCACCCTCCGCTTAAGCGGCGCATGGGGCTTTGGCGCATGGATTCCGGCGTATCGAATCCGTCGAGCACCATGTCGGCGCGCCATTCGTTGCCGTCGCGCTCGGAAGCGGGAAGACCGCTCAGCACGGCGTCAAACAGGGTCAGGTCGAGAAGCGCATCGGGCACGTCCTGCTCCACGAGACCGAGCCGCATACCACGGGAATGGACGACCTCTCCCTCCGTCGGCTCGGCCAATCCGGCGAGGCATTTGAGAAGGGTGGTCTTGCCGGAGCCGTTGCCGGCGACGATGCCCAAGCGGTCGCGCTCGCCGATGACGAGAGTCAGGTCGCGGAACAGGGGCGCGGGGGTAAGGACGGTGACATTGCGGAGGCTGATATTGGCCATGGTCGATCTCTTTAGTCGGCGCGGCGGCTTTCCTGAAGCACGCATCGCGCGAAGTCTTGAACGTGAGGTCAGACGCGCCGGGCTTTTTAAAGCCTCAGTGCGGGTGAGCCGTTCAGAGCCGACCAGATGGAGATGAGGACGCGAGGCGCGCTTTCAGCGATAAATGCGAAAGCCGGAAAACCTTGCGTCAGATCCGTGTCATGGTCCGCCCTGCAACAAGCTGCTGCAGGGCCTTCCAGGGGCCGAACATGCGTAGATGCATCGCTTCACACATGCAGCCCTCCTGTGGTTGGTGTGGCGGATCGATTAGGAAACTTAACCGGACTGCGCTCCTGGCGCAATTCGAAAGTCAGGCAGCCTTCGGGCGGCTGCCGAAAATGGCGCTGCCCACCCGCACATGAGTAGCGCCGAGCTGGATTGCGGCGTCGAAATCGGCGCTCATGCCCATGGAGAGCGTTTTCAGGCCATGCTTCTTGGCGATGGTGTTGAGCAGCGCGAAATGCGGTGACGGTGGGTCATCGGCGGGCGGAATACACATCAGGCCCTCGATGGTGAGGCCGTATTTCGTGCGGCAGGCTTCAAGGAAGTCATCCACCTCGGCGGGCGCAACGCCGCCCTTCTGCGGCTCCTCACCGGTATTCACCTGAACCAGCAGGCGCGGCGCCCTGCCCTGCTTGGCGATTTCCTTGGCGAGCGCTTCGGCAAGAGAAGAGCGGTCGAGGGTGTGGATCACGTCGAAGAGCTCCACCGCTTCCTTCGCCTTGTTGGACTGGAGCGGGCCGATCATGTGCAGTTCCGCATCGGCAAAGCGCTCGCGCAAGGAGGGCCACTTGGCCTTGGCCTCCTGCACGTAATTTTCGCCGAATACCCGTTGGCCCGCGGCCAGAACCGGCTCGATGGCTTCCACCGGAAAGGTCTTGGACACCGCCACCAGCGTGATCCCGTTAGGATCGCGGTCGTAGTCGGATGCGGCTCGGCGGATCGCCTCCTGCACCGACTTCAAGCCTTCGACCGCATCGTTCTCGCTCATGGCGTCCTCTCAAAGCAATCTCCCATGTGCGAAACCGTTGACCGCGCGGGAGAGCTGTGTCCTAGTCCGCCGCAATGTGGCGGCGCAAGCCGCTTGAATCCCTAAATGACGGATGTGACGAGAAAAATGAGGCCTGAGCGCTACAACGCCAAGGAAGCCGAGCTGAAATGGCGGAAGGTCTGGAACGACCGCAACCTGTTCAAGACCGAGAACGACGACCCGCGTCCGAAATACTACGTGCTTGAGATGTTCCCATATCCGTCCGGGCGCATCCATATGGGTCACGTGCGCAACTACACCATGGGCGACGTGGTGGCGCGCTACAAGCGGGCCAAGGGCTTTAATGTGCTCCATCCGATGGGCTGGGACGCCTTCGGCATGCCGGCGGAAAACGCCGCGATGCAGAATAAGGTCCACCCCAAGGAATGGACCTATGCCAACATTGCCACCATGCGCGCGCAGCTGCAGTCCATGGGCCTATCCATCGACTGGAGCCGCGAGATCGCGACCTGCGATCCAAGCTATTACAAGCACCAGCAGCGCATGTTCATCGATTTCCTCGAGAAGGGCCTCGTGGATCGCAAGACCGCCAAGGTGAACTGGGACCCGGTGGACCACACCGTGCTCGCCAACGAGCAGGTGATCGACGGGCGCGGCTGGCGCTCGGGCGCGCTGGTGGAACAGCGCGAGCTGACCCAGTGGTTCCTGAAGATCACCGATTACGCGCAGGATCTCGACGAGAAGCTCGACACCCTCGACCGCTGGCCGGAAAAGGTGCGCCTGATGCAGCGCAACTGGATCGGCCGCTCGGAAGGCCTGCTGGTGCGGTTTGCCTTGAAGCCCGAAACGGTGCCGAACGGCGAGACCGAGCTGCAGATCTACACCACGCGCCCCGACACCCTGTTCGGCGCGAAGTTCATGGCCGTTGCGCCCGATCATCCGCTGGCGAAAGCCGCCGCCGAGAAGAACCCGGAGCTTGCCGCCTTCATCGAGGAGGCCAAGCGGGTCGGCACGGCCCAGGAGGCCATCGACAAGGCGGACAAACTCGGCTTCGACACCGGCGTGCGCGCGGTGCATCCGCTCGATCCGAACTGGACGCTGCCGGTCTATGTGGCGAMCTTCATTCTGATGGAATACGGCACCGGCGCCATCTTCGGCTGCCCGGCGCATGACCAGCGCGACCTGGACTTCGTCAACAAGTACGGCCTCGGCAACACGCCGGTCGTCTGCCCGCCGGACGTGGACCCCGCCACCTTCGTCGTGACCGATGTGGCCTATGACGGCGACGGCCGCATGATCAATTCCCGCTTCCTCGATGGCATGACCATCGATGAGGCAAAGGAAGAAGTCGCCCGCCGCCTGGAGAGAGAAATTCGTGGCAACCGTCCGGTGGCCGAGCGCAAGGTGAATTTCCGTCTGCGCGATTGGGGCATCTCGCGCCAGCGCTATTGGGGCTGCCCGATCCCGATCATCCATTGCGACGATTGCGGCGTGGTGCCGGTGCCCAAGGACCAGCTGCCGGTGGTGTTGCCGGAGGACGTGTCCTTCGACGTACCGGGCAACCCGCTCGACCGTCATCCGAGCTGGAAGCATGTGGATTGCCCGAAATGCGGCAAGGCGGCCCGGCGCGAGACGGACACCATGGATACCTTCGTGGATTCGTCCTGGTACTTCGCCCGCTTCACCGACCCGACCCTAACGGACAAGCCGACGGATCGCGCCACGGTCGATGCGTGGCTGCCGGTGGACCAGTATATCGGCGGCATCGAGCATGCGATCCTGCATCTGCTCTATTCGCGCTTCTTCACCCGCGCGATGAAGAAGACCGGCCATGCGGGCCTGGACGAGCCGTTTGCTGGCCTGTTCACTCAAGGCATGGTGGTTCACGAGACCTACAAGGACGCCAATGGCGGCTGGGTGCTGCCCAGCGACGTGCGCTTCGAGACGCAAGGCACGGCGCGCAAGGCCTTCCATGTGGAGAGCGGTGCGCCCATCGAGATCGGCTCCATCGAGAAGATGTCGAAGTCGAAGAAGAACACCGTCGATCCGGACGAGATCATCGCGTCCTACGGCGCCGATACGGCCCGTTGGTTCATGCTCTCCGACTCGCCGCCCGAGCGCGACGTGATCTGGACCGAGGAAGGCGTGCAGGGCGCGGGCCGCTTCGTGCAGCGCGTGTGGCGTCTCATCGGCGAGATCGCTGAGCGGATGGCCGGTGGCGATGGTGTCGCGGCCGAAGGGCCGATCGGGCTCGCCGTCCGCAAGGCCGCGCACAAGGCGCTGGCTGCCGTGGAAGAGGATGTGGAGCGCCTGCGTTTCAACCGCTGCGTGGCGCATCTCTACGAACTCGCCAACTCCCTGCACGATTTAGGCAGCCAGGCGAAGGCTGCGAACGAACCCGGCTTGGCCCCAGCCTTCGCCGAGGCAGGTCGTATCTTCGTGCAGCTGCTCGCCCCGATGATGCCCCATCTGGCGGAGGAATGCTGGACGTCCCTGAACCAGCCGGGTCTCGTTACGGACACCGCATGGCCTGTGGTCGAGCGTTCGCTGCTCGTCGAGGACACGGTCACCCTGCCTGTGCAGGTCAACGGCAAGAAGCGCGCCGATGTCACCGTGGCCCGCGATGCGGATCAGGCGACGATTGAAGCGGCTGTGCTCTCGCTTGATGCCGTGCAAAAGGCTATGGAAGGAAAGCCTGCCCGCAAGATCATCGTCGTTCCCCAGAGGATCGTGAATGTCGTCGCTTAATCTCAAAGGGTTTTCCTTGAAACCCTTGGCTCGCCTTGCTCTCGTGGCAGGCCTCTCGCTTGGCCTGTCCGCCTGCTTCAAGCCGCTCTACGGCCCCACGGCCTCGGGCGAATCACTTCAGAACGTGCTCGCCTCCATCGACGTGCCGGAAGTCCAATGGCCGGAGACCCAGGCGGTGATGGGCCATTATCTACGCAGCGAGCTGGTTTACGCGCTCAATGGCTCGGGCTCCAACACCCCGAAGCGCTATAAGTTGCGGCTCGCCCTGGCGCGCAGCATCAGTGCCCCCATCGTCGATACGGAAACGGGCCGCGCCAGCTCCGCCATCGTCGGCGGCACGCTGACCTATACCCTCACCAGCCTGGACGGGAAAACGATCATCACGCAAGGGTCGACCACCAATTCTACGTCCTACGACCGTTATCAGCAGCGTTTTGCCTCCTTGCGCGCGGGCCGCGATGCGGAGATCCGTTTGGCTAAGGTCCTGGTGGATCAAGTGAAAACCCTATTGGCGGCGACTTTGTCCGCCGCGCCTGCCGGCAGCTGATCATCAATGGTCGCCGTCAAGGCCGGTGATGTGGAAGGGGTGCTGCGGCGTCCCAATCCACAGATCGGTGTGTTTCTGTTCTATGGGCCGGATATGGGCCTCATCAACGAGCGCGCCCGCGCCTTGGCGGAGCGCTCTGTCGACGATCCGGCCGACCCTTTTCAGCTGATCCGCATCGACGGCGACGATATCGCGTCCGACCCCGGGAGGCTCGCCGACGAGGCCGGCACCATGGGTCTTTTCGGCGGCAAGCGCGCGCTCTGGATCAAGTCAACCTCGCGCAATATGGCTCCTGCCGTGGATGCAGTTCTCAAAGGTGAGTTACAGGACACGGTAATTGTCATCGAGGGTGGCGATCTCCAAAAATCCGCGCCGTTGCGCACCCTTTGCGAACGCTCGCAGAAGGCTTTGGCCCTGCCCTGCTATGCGGATACGGACCGCGATCTCGGCGTGGTGGTGGACAACACCTTAAAAGACAACGGCTTTTCGATCTCCCGCGATGCCCGTACAGCTCTCATCGCTAGCCTCGGCGGCGACCGCTTGGCGACGCGGGGCGAGCTCTCCAAGCTTATGCTCTACGCACATGGAAAGCGTGAGATCACCCTTGAGGACGTTGATGCGATCATGAGTGACGTGTCGAGCCTTGCAATGGATGCAGTGGTCGATGCGGCCTTCGGTGGCGAAGGCACGGAATTGGAAACCGGCTCCCGTCGCTTGGCTGCCGAGGGCGTCCACGCCTCCGTCCTGCTCGGCGCGGCGCTCCGCCATGCCTTCATGCTCCTGTCCGCCCGCCTCACCGTAGAGGAAGGCCGCCCGATCCCGGCCGTCATGGAAACCATGCGCAGCCTGCATTTCCGCCGAAAACCCCTGGTCGAGCGCCACCTTCAGAAGTGGACGAGCGAGCGGCTGAAGCAGGCCATCAACCTGCTGCAGGCGAGCCTTCTAGAAACGCGCCGCATGTCGCATCTCGCCGACACGATCGCCGCGAAGACGCTGCTCGACATCGCCCGCTCGGCGCGGCGGTAATTCCCGTTTTCCGACAACCACTTAGTGTCATTCCCGGCCGGAGCATCAGCAAAAGGAAGGGAGTCCATAGCGCCGAGCCTGTGGGTGGATCTCCTTCCCGGCCCGATAGGCCGCCGGAGATGACACTTTCATTGTCATGAACGGGCTCGTGTCTATCCATCCACGTCTTCACTGCCACCCCACGAACCTCATCCTGAGGGCCGCCGAAGGCGGTGTGCCGAAGGATGAAGGCTAGGAGGGGGACTGTAAATGAAATCACCGGCACAAGGCCGGTGATGAAAGAGACATTTAGATTAGCCGAAACCTTACGGGTTCAACCGTCGGCACAATCCGTCGAGCTGGTCCAATGTCTTGTAACCAATCCGCAATTCGCCACCGTTGCCTTTGTGATCAATGGTGACGGTGAGGCCCAGCACATCCTGGAGCGCGCGCTCAAGGGCGCGGGTGTCCGGATCCTTCTGGACCTTGGGTTTCGCGGCCGATTTCGTTTCGAGCTTCGACGGCTCGGCGCTGTCACTCTGCGCAATCGCCTCAACCTGACGCACGCTCAAGCCCTGGTCGAGCACCTGCTTGGCCACCGAACCTGGGTCTTTTACCGCCAGCAGCGCGCGGCCATGGCCTGCGGAGAGCTTGCGCTCGACCAAAAGCTTCTTCACTGGATCGGGCAGATCGGTGAGGCGCATCATGTTGGCGATGTGGCTGCGGCTCTTTCCGATAATCTTCGACAGGTTCTCCTGCGTATAGGAGAACTCGGCCATCAGGCGCGCATAGCCTTCCGCCTCTTCGATAGGGTTGAGATCGGCGCGCTGGACGTTTTCGAGAATGGCGTATTCGAGCGAGGTCTTGTCGTCGATGTTGACGACCACCACCGGCACCTCGTGCAGGCCGGCCTTCTGTGAGGCGCGCCAGCGGCGCTCGCCGGCGACGATCTCATAGGCATCGTGCTTGTTCGGCACGGGCCGCACGACGATGGGCTGGATGATGCCGCGGTCCTTGATGGACTGGGTCAGTTCCTGAAGCTCCGTATCCTCGAACACCTTACGCGGGTTGCGCGGGTTCGGGCGCAGGAACTCGACGGGTACCTTCTTCTGCCCGCCCTTGTTGTTCTGGATGGTGCCGATCTCATCGCCGACTTCGCCGATCAACGCGGCCAAGCCACGGCCGAGGGACGACTTTACTTCTTTCGCCATGTCTTATTCTCAACTCTTGTTACGCGGCGCGTAAGGAACGTTCGCGCTGAATGATTTCGGATGCCAAACGGATATAGGCCTGGGAGCCGGTGCACTTGATGTCGTAGAGCAGCACCGGCTTGCCGTGGGACGGCGCCTCTGACACGCGCACGTTGCGCGGGATCATGGTCTCGTAAACCTTGTCACCCATGAACTGGCGAACATCGGCCACGACCTGCCCCGACAGATTGTTGCGCGGGTCGAACATGGTCAGCACGACGCCGTGGATCGTGAGTTCCGGATTGAGCGCGGAACGGACCTGTTCGACCGTCTTGAGCAGCTGGCTGAGGCCTTCCAGAGCAAAAAATTCGCATTGGAGGGGGACAAGAACGGCGTCAGCGGCTGTCAACGCATTGATGGTCAGAAGATTCAGCGATGGCGGGCAATCGATCAAAATATAGGTAAAGGGTTCCGTTACCTTTTCACCCCCAAGAGCCTGGATCGCCGAGCGGAGCCGGTGAGCCCTGTTCCGCTCACTGGCGATCTCCAATTCGATGCCGAGGAGGTCGAGCGTCGAGGGTGCCACATAGAGTCCGGGCACTACAGTCTCGGTGATACTCTCCGCAAGCGAAGCTTCGCCGGCGAGAACATGATAGGTCGAGACCTGGCGGTTCTTGCGGTCGATGCCCAACCCGGTCGAGGCATTGCCCTGCGGATCGAGGTCGACGATCAGCACCTTCTCGCCGATGGCTGCCAGCGCCGTACCAAGATTGATGGCTGTGGTCGTCTTGCCGACGCCGCCCTTCTGGTTGGCAAGCACCAGCACACGCGGCTTGTGCCCACGCGCTCCAGCTTCAGATCCGCTGTGGTCGGTCATTATGATAGGCTCTCGATGGAGGTTATGCGAAGAATCCTGGCCTCGGAATCGGTGCGGCTTGGCAGGATGTCCGCCTCGAATGTCCACCTTTTCCGGGCCTCGGTCAATTCAATCTCGACGTCCCGCCCTTTGGGAAAGAGGCCAATTGTCCCCGCTTTCAACATGGGTTCAGTCCATTCCAGAAGCTGGGTTAACGCGGCCAACGCGCGGGCGGAGACAACATCGGCTTTGCCGACAAAGCCGGGGATGACGGTTTCGAGCCGGGCCGGATGGACCGTAGCTTGAACGCCTGTCAGCCGCGCGATTTCTCGCAGGAAGGCGCATTTACGGGAATTGCTCTCGACGAGATGGACCTTCAGCCCCCTTTGCTGCCCGGCAATGGCCAGCACCAAGCCCGGGAAACCTGCCCCGGAGCCGAGATCGACCCAGGTCTTGGCGTCGGGCACGAAGTCAAGAAGCTGAAGCGAATCGACGATGTGCCGGTCCCAGATCTGGTCCAGCGTAGCCGGTCCAACAAGGTTCTTGATGTTCTGCCAGCGGCGAAGCTCGCGTTCCAGAAGCTCAAGCTTCTCACGTGTTTCACGTGAAACATCGAGCTTAGATGAGACTGAACCTGTTGTCATGACGCTACCGAATTGACAATACGGCCAGGGCGAGACGCCTTTTTGGCATGAGCTGCCAATAACGTGAGCGCTGCCGGAGTGATGCCTTCGATCCGGGCAGCTTGACCGAGGGTCTTCGGGCGAACCAGATCGAGCTTAGCCTTGATCTCATTCGATAGGCCGGGAAGAACCTGGAAGTCGAGCGCTTCTTCAAGCACGATACCTTCGTCCCGCCGATAAGCGGCGATATCCGCCTGCTGCCGGTCGAGATAGACCGCATAGGTCGCATCCGTCTCAAGCCGCTCCCGCACCTGTGGGCTGACGGATGAAAACTCTGGCCAAGCTCTCGTAAGATCGCTCCAACCGATATTTGGGTACGACAGGAGCTGATAAGCGCTGCGGCGAACACCGTCCTGGTTCAGGCTGAGCCCATGGCGAGACGCTTCCTGCGGGCTCAAGCTGACGGAATAAAGCCTGTCGCGGACCGACCGGATCTCTTTCTGAGACCGCTGGAAATGCGCTTCGCGCTTCGATCCGACACAGCCGATCTCGAGGCCCCTGCCCGTCAGGCGCTCATCCACATTGTCGATGCGCAGGCTGAGCCGATACTCTGACCGGGAGGTGAACATGCGGTAGGGCTCGCTCACGCCGCGGGTGATCAGGTCGTCGATCAGCACGCCGATATAGGATTCGGCCCTGTCGAACACCACACTGTCCCGGCCATCGGCCCGGCGGGCGGCATTGATCCCGGCAACGAGCCCTTGAGCCCCCGCCTCCTCATAGCCCGTCGTGCCATTGATCTGACCGGCCAGGAACAGGCCCTTTACGGCTTTGGTCTCAAGCCCCGTGGTCAGGTTACGCGGGTCCACATAATCATATTCGATGGCATAGGCCGGCTGGAGCATGCGCACCCGCTCAAGGCCGGGGATCTCGGCGAGGAAGGCCAGCTGCACGTCCTCCGGAAGCGAAGTCGAGATGCCATTGGGATAGACGGTATTGTCGTCGAGGCCTTCCGGCTCGAGGAATATCTGGTGTCCATCGCGGTCGCCGAAGCGCACGACCTTGTCCTCGATGGAGGGACAATAGCGCGGGCCCGTACCCTGGATGTCGCCGGAATACATGGCCGAGCGGTGCAGGTTGCCCCTGATCAAATCATGGACCTTGGCCGTGGTGCGAGTGATGCCGCACTCGATCTGAGGGGTAGTGATCTTGTCTGTCAGAAGCGAGAACGGCACCGGATCGTCGTCCGCCGCCTGCTTGTCGATGCCGGCCCAGTCGACGGTACGGCCATCGAGACGCGGCGGGGTGCCGGTCTTAAGACGGCCCAAGGTGAAGCCTAAACGGGCGAAAGTCTTCGGCAGGCCGAGCGAAGGACGCTCACCCATGCGACCCGCCGGGATCTTCTTTTCGCCGATATGGATGAGGCCCGACAGGAAGGTGCCGGTGGTAATGACCACGGCGCCGGTGGCGAGCTGCCGTCCGTCCGTCAGGAGGAGAGCCGTCACCCGGCCAGCTTGCACGATGATGTCATCCGCCTCCCCTTCCACGATGTTCAGGTTCGGTGTCTGCAGAAGCTCGGCTTGCATAGCACGGGCATAAATCTTCCGGTCCGCTTGGGTACGGGGGCCGCGAACAGCTGGGCCTTTGCGGCGATTGAGGAGACGAAACTGAATGCCCGCCCGGTCGGCGATGCGCCCCATGACGCCGTCGAGGGCATCGATCTCGCGCACCAGATGGCCCTTGCCGAGACCGCCGATGGCCGGGTTGCAGGACATCGCGCCGATGGTCGAAAGCTTGTGTGTCACGAGCGCGGTGCGCGCACCCATGCGCGCGGAAGCGGCAGCCGCCTCGGCACCGGCATGGCCACCACCGACCACGATCACATCGAACAACTGACTCACGGGAATCTCCATGCCAGGGGTCTAGGCCCTCGCCGAGAAGAGGTCAAAAGGGCAAAATGTTTCACGTGAAACATCGGCGCTCTTCACCGCTTCTGCACAGTCCCTCCACAGGCTGTGCAGATTGGATTCAGCACCAATCAACCGATTCGTGAACAGGCTAAGAGAAGAGTCTCACAGATTCGCCTTATCGTTACCGAAGGCGCTGCCCCAGTCTATTTACCGATGCAGAAGCTGGAGAAGAGCCGGTCGAGGACATCCTCGACATCGACACGCCCCGTAATCTCGCCCACTGCGCGGGAGGCCAAGCGAACCTCCTCTGCCGCCAGTTCCAACGGACCGGCGGTGACAAGAAGCTCACGTCCGTTCACGAGACAGGCATGCGCCCGTTCAAGGGCTTTTCGATGGCGCTCACGGGTGAGAATGGCATCGCCCTGGCTCATCGCCTCCTCCGCTTCCTTCTGAAGACGGTCGATCAGATCGGGGATCCCCTCCCCGGTTGCGGCTGACACAAGCAGATCGCAATCGTGCCGGTTCCGATTCAAATCAGTCTTGGTGCCGACCTTCAAGAGACGGCGGGCGGACGGTGCGTCGGTCCCAGCGCCATCCGGGGGAACAAGCCACAATACGAGGTCGGCATCGTGGGCGCGGGCCCGGGCGCGGGAGACACCCTCCTGCTCGATGAGATCGACACTCTCCCGCAGGCCTGCCGTATCGACGATGACGACCGGTAGACCGGAGAGATCGCAGCGCACTTCGATCACGTCCCGCGTCGTTCCGGCAATCGGGGAGACGATGGCTACATCCCGCTGGGCCAGCGCATTGAGCAGGGTCGATTTCCCGGCATTGGGCGGCCCCGCGAGAACGACGGTCAGGCCCTCTCGCAGACGCTCGCCGCTACGGTTTGCCAACGCCCGGCCGATCTCGTTCTGGAGGAGATCGATCCGGCGCAGAATGTCGGCCTCCAGATCCTCGGGCACATCGCCCTCATCCGAGAAATCGAGACTTGCTTCCAACAGGGCCAGAACCTGAAGAACACCTTCGCGCCAGCCCTCGGCGGCATTGCCGAGACGGCCTTCGAGCTGGAGCATGGCCTGCCGACGCTGAGCCTCGGTTTCGGCATCGATCACATCGGCGAGGCCTTCCACCTGGGACAGGTCCATGCGCCCGTTGAGGAAGGCGCGGCGAGTGAACTCGCCAGCCTCGGCCGGGCGACAATGCGGTATGGAGCCAAGCGCCCGCAGCACCGCCGCGCGGGTGGCGAGACCGCCATGGATATGGAGCTCGGCCTGGTCCTCGCCGGTGAAGCTTTTGGGCCCCGGCATCCAGAGGACAAGCGCCTGATCCAGGGGCTCTCCCGTGCCGGGCTCGCGTAGGATGCGAACGGCTGCCTGACGTGGAGCGGGCAGGCTTCCGCCTAAGGTCTCCAGCGCCGCGCGGCTTGCCGGGCCGCTGATCCGGATGAGGCACACGGCGGCCCGGCCGTAACCGGAAGCAGTGGCGAAGATGGTGTCATCCGAACGCATGGGCATGAACCTTGGTCTTGAACCTCTGAGCTTGAAGAGGATTGATGGTTGATCAAGCGTTAACACGAGACGGAACAAGGATCGGTTCAGATCCGAATCGATCAAGCCCGCGAACCTGCACCGGGGAGACACAAAGATGAATCGCCTCACAAATGCCAGTTCTCCCTATCTCCTGCAGCACAGGAACAATCCTGTCCATTGGTGGGAATGGGGGYCGGATGCCCTCGCCGAGGCGCGCCGGCAGAACAAACCGGTGCTGATCTCCATCGGCTATGCCGCCTGCCACTGGTGTCACGTGATGGCGCACGAGAGCTTTGAGGACCCGGACGTGGCGGCCGTGATGAACGAGCTCTACGTGAATATCAAGGTGGATCGGGAGGAGCGGCCCGATGTGGATCATGTCTATATGAGCGCGCTTCATCTTCTCGGCGAACAGGGCGGCTGGCCGCTCACCATGTTCCTGACACCCGAGGGCGAGCCGTTCTGGGGCGGCACCTATTTTCCGAAGGAACCGAAGTTCGGTCGGCCTGGATTCATCCAGGTGTTGCGGGAAATCGCGCGCCTCTATCATGCGGAGCCGGAGCGCATTCTCAAGAACCGAGATGCCCTGAAGCAGCATCTGGCCAAGGGAGCCGAGAGCGATGGCGGCACGCTGACGCCGGCCGATCTCGACCGCATGGGCCTGCGCCTGTCGGAACTCATCGACACCGAAAACGGCGGTCTTCAGGGCGCGCCGAAATTCCCCAACCCGCCGATCCTCGAATATCTCATCCGCTATGCCAGGCGCACCGGCGACCCACAGGCCCGCGAGCGCTTTCTTCTGACCCTGGAGCGGATGGCGCTCGGCGGCATCCACGATCATCTCGGCGGGGGCTTCGCCCGCTACGCAGTGGACGAGCGCTGGCTCGTGCCGCATTTCGAGAAGATGCTCTACGACAATGCGCAGTTGCTGGAGCTCTATGCTCTAGCCTATGCCGAGACCGGCCGCACCCTTTTCCGCGATGCGGCGGAAGGTATCGTCACGTGGCTCGAGCGGGAGATGGTGACGCCCGAAGGCGCCTTCGCTTCGAGCCTCGATGCGGATACGGAAGGCGAGGAAGGGCGCTTCTATGTGTGGAGTCTTGCTGAAATCCGCGATGTGCTGGGCGAGGAGGATGCTGCCTTCTTCGCGCAGGTCTACGACATCACCGAGAGCGGCAATTTCGAGGGCCACAACATCCCGAACCGGCTGATAACAGGCGAGGCCCCTCCTCTGGTGGAAAAACGTCTGGCGGCATTACGGGCGAAGCTGTTGGAGCGGCGAGACACCCGCATCCGTCCCGGCATCGACGACAAGGTGCTGGCCGATTGGAATGGGCTGATGATCTCGAGTCTCGTCCGAGCCGCTCCCCTCCTCGACCGACCGGAATGGATCGCACTGGCCGTGCGCGCTTATCGTTTCATTGCCGAATCGATGATCCGGGATGGGATGATCGGTCACTCCTGGCGCAATAACTCGCTCATCTTCCCCGGCTTTGCGCTCGATCATGCCGCGATGATGCGGGCCGCCCTTGCCCTTCATGAAGCGACGAGCGAGGCATCCTATCTGCGGGATGCGCAGAACTGGCGCGACGTGTTGCTGACGGAGTTCCTCATTCCAGAAACGGGGTGTCTCGCGATGACGGCGAAGGGAGCCGATCATCTCGTCGTGCGTCCTCAGCCCACCCACGACGAGGCCGTGCCCAATGCTAATGGTGTCTTCGCCGAGGCTCTCGTGCGCTTGGCCCAGATCACCGCAACACCCGCCGATCATGAGCGAGCCGGTGACATCCTCTCGGGCCTCGTCGGCATCGCGCGGTCATCGCCTCTCGGCCACACCTCGATCCTGAATGCGCTTGATCTGCATCTTCGGGGCCTAAGCATTCTCGTCACGGGAAACAATGCGGATGCTCTTTATGAGGCGGCATTGCGTGCGCCTTATCTCGACCGCAGCGTCCACCGACTGCAACCGGGCGAAGCTATCGATGCGCACCACCCGGCAAGCGCCCTCGCCGCTTCAACCGACAAGGCGCAGGCTCTCGTCTGCGCCGGGCAGCGCTGCTCACTCCCCGTCACCACGCCCGAGGCTCTGGCCGTTCAGGTCGCGGAGATGATGGCGCTCGCTTCGCTCCCGCTGTCCGAGTAGTTCTCGCACCTTCTCGGTGGCGAGTTCACGCTTGAGGTGGGTGAGCGGTAGCGCGCCATCCGACTTCACGCGGGTCAGGGAGAAGTTCGACCGGATGTCGCCGATCATCGGCAGGGTCAGAAGCCGCTCGGTCAAAAGACGCTCATAGGCCTTGAGATCCGCCACCACGATCTCCGCAATAAAATCGGCCGTGCCGGAGATCATGTGGCACGCCACTACTTCGGCCATCCCGATCAGCGCCTCCTGGAGCGCCGCAGCATTCTCACGAGAGTGTTTCTCCACCTTGATGTCCACGAAGACAGTCAGCCCGAGGCCTACGGATTCCCGATCGAGAACCGCGCGGTAGGTGCGGATGAATCCGTCCTTCTCCAGCCGGCGAACACGCCTCAGGCACGGCGACGGCGAGAGACCGACCTGATCGGCCAGTTCCTGATTGGTCAGCCGTCCATCCGATTGCAGGGCGCTCAAAATCCGCAGGTCGATGGCATCAAGTTCGAGATTGGACATGAATTCACCAGAAGGTCGCGCTGACGCGCAATCTTCTGCCAAGCATGGGCACGAGACAAGCCGAACTTCGCAAGGACATGCCCGGCCCTGATAGGGCATGCTGCAAGGATCATTGGAGATCGAGATGTCCGACCTGTCGCAACCGCTGCCGCGCTCGACCTCCCGACCTGCTCTCATCGGGTGGATCTCGGCTCTGGCCGCCGTCATCATCTGGGCGCTCTGGGTGGTAGGTACCCGCCACGCGGTGACGCACGCTCTGCCACCGGTTGCCGTCGGGTTGCTGCGGTTCGGCGTGCCGGCCTTGCTGCTTCTTCCCGTCATCTGGCAGATCGGGCTGTTTCCGAAAGGGCTGACCCTGCCGAGAGCGCTGGGCCTCTTCGGCGCGGGCGCGCCTTTCTTCCTGATCGTCGCAATGGGAATGCAGTTCGCGCCGGCAGCGGAGATCGGCCCGCTCCTACCCGGCACCATGCCGCTCTTCGTCGCCCTGATCGGATGGCTCGTATTCGGCGAGCGTCTGGAGCGAGTGAGGGTCGTCGGCTTCGTGCTCATCCTCGTCGGCATCGTCTGCATCGGAGGATATGGGCTGCTGTTCGCCGGCAATGGCGCATGGCGCGGGCATGCGTTGCTGCTCACCGGTGCGTGTCTGTGGGGCATCTACACCCATGCCTATCGCCGCAGCGGATTGTCGGCTCTGCAGGCGACCGCCTTCATCGGGTTCTGGTCCTTCCTGATCCTGATACCCTTCGGCGCTCCCTCCCTTATCGCCGCTTTCGGGAACGGACTCGCCGGACCCATCGCCATGCAGGCCCTTCTTCAAGGCTTGCTGTCGGGTCTCGTCGGCCTCGTTCTCTATGGCATCGCCGTCGACCGGCTCGGCGCTTCCCGCGCGGCCGCGCTCTCGCCCCTGTCCATCGTGCTCGCGGCGCTGATCGCCATTCCGATGCTGGGTGAAATTCCCGATGCGGCTGCGGTAATCGGAATCGTTTTGGCGACCCTGGGCGTTGTGCTGGCGAGCGGGGTTCTCAGCCAGTCGTTACTCAGCAGACGGATTTGAGGCTGCCGCAAGAGATCAGGACTACAGGAGTACCGATGTTCTTTTTCTTCTCGAACCGGATAGGCTGCGCGGGATCGCTTCTCATCTCTGTTGGTCTCACCCTGCTGATCCTGTTCTTGATGGGTGTGTTCTAGAGCGACGACAGTTCTGATGGAGTCGTTGGGGCTATGCGGCATGTCGGCTTCGTGATTCACTTGTCTCAGCCCTCTTCAGAGGAGATGAGCGATGACCAAGTCCTACTCGCTGGATCTGCGCCGCCGGGTGGCGCGCTTTGTCGAGGCGGGCCATTCCTGCCACGCAGCCGCCCACCACTTCGAGGTCTCCGTCGCGTTCGTGGTGCGGCTCATGGCGGCCTATCGCGCCACCGGCAGC
>NZ_JBFUMH010000121.1:0-16482 GCF_054049475.1 Microvirga sp. P5_D2
CGGCCGCGCGGCCCGCCTCGCGGCCGCGCGGCCCGCCTCGGCTCCATCATCAAGGGCGGCGTTCACCTCGAGACACTCGGGCGCATCGATACGGTTGTGCTCGACAAGACCGGGACGCTGACCGTCGGCGAGCCGGCCGTTCAGCTCATCAGCCCCGCTCCTGGAGTCGATCCGCGGGAGCTGCTGCGCCTGGCTGCCGCGGCCGAGCTGCATTCCGAGCATCCGCTGTCCCGCGCCGTCGTTGCCGAGGCCTCCAAGCAAGCCGTCGCGGTCCCCGAACCCGAAAGCTTCCGTTACACTATGGGGCGCGGCATCACGGCCAGCGTCGAAGGTCGCACCGTCCTGGTCGGCAACCGGAAGCTCCTCGCGGAGGCGGGGATCGAAGCACCTGCCCGCATGGATGGTGCGATCGGCTCCGACATCGTCGTGGCCGCAGACGGGCGCTATCTCGGCGAGATCATCGTGGCTGACACGATCCGCCCCGAGGCGCGCAAGGCCATCGATGCGCTGCACGGCCTCAAGGTGCGAACGCTGCTCCTGACGGGCGATACGGCGGCGGTCGGTCGGAGCGTGGCGAAGGAACTCGGCATCGACGAGGTCATCTCCGACATGCTGCCCGAGGACAAGCTGACGAAAGTCCGCGAGCTCGTCGCAGGTGGCCACTCGGTCGCCATGGTGGGCGACGGCGTCAACGATGCCCCTGCCCTTACGGCCGCCAATCTCGGCATCGCCATGGGTTCCGGCACCGACATCGCGAAGGAGAGCGCGGACGTCGTGCTGATCGGCAACGATCTCGGCAAGCTCGTCGAGACCCTACGCATCGCGCGTCGCACCCGCGCGATCATCTGGCAGAACTTCGCCGGCACCATCGGCGTGGACGTGCTTGGCATCCTGCTCGCCGCCTTCGGCTTCCTGAACCCGCTCCTGGCGGCCTTCATCCATGTGGGCTCGGAGCTCGCCTTCATCCTCAACTCGGCCCGGCTCTTGCCGATCGGAGGAAAATCAGCCACGCCAGGCCGCAAGTGACTTGGACCCTCCCAAGGAGGCACGCATGCATCCGCTCCATCGCGAGACCCACCTGATCCAGCGGGTCGGCTGGCTGCGCGCGGCCGTTCTCGGCGCGAACGACGGCATCATCTCGACCGCAAGCCTCATGGTCGGCGTCGCCGCCGCCTCGACCTCGGCCAGCGAAGTGCTCGTGGCGGGCATCGCCGGGCTCGTGGCCGGCGCGATGTCGATGGCCGCCGGCGAGTACGTCTCGGTGAGCTCCCAGGCCGACACGGAGAATGCCGATCTCACACGGGAGCGGCGGGAGCTTGCGGAGCAGCCCGAGGCCGAACTGGACGAACTCACGCGGATCTACGTGGATCGCGGGGTCGAGTCGGCACTCGCGCGGCAAGTGGCGTCTCAGATGATGGCCAAGGATGCGTTCGCCGCCCACGCCCGCGATGAGCTCGGGCTTTCGGAACATGTGGTCGCCCGCCCGATCCAGGCCGCACTGACCTCGGCCGCGACCTTTGCGCTCGGTGCGGCCCTGCCCCTTCTGATCGCCATCGCCGCACCGACGGGCTGGACGGCATCGGCCGTCTCGGGAGGCTCCCTCGTTGGCCTTGCCATCCTGGGTGCCCTCGGTGCCCGAACGGGCGGCGCGTCCGTTCTCAGACCGACCGTGCGCGTTACGTTCTGGGGCGCGTTCGCGATGGCTGGAAGCGCCATCATCGGCTCGCTCGTCGGGCATGCCGTCTAGCACCGGCACTACGGCACCGGAACCCGATGCCGTCGTCCCATCCAGGACTTCGCCTATATCCTATGAGAGAAAGGGAACACGGAGGAGTAGCCATGAACCGTGCCGGGAGCATCCTTATGCTGTTTCTGGTCGTCGGAACGGGAGGCCTGCACGCCCAGGAGTCCGATCCAAGAACCGGCCGCCGGATCGCCCAGGAGGTATGCGCCTCCTGCCATGCGGTCGAGGCCGGACAGGACCACTCCCCTCGCCCGCAGGCGCCGCCCTTCGACCGGATCGCGCGGGTGCCGGGCATGACGACGACCGCCCTGACCGTCGCCCTGCGGACGTCGCATGAGACGATGCCCAACATCATGCTCGGGGACCGTGAACTCCGGGATATCACCGCCTACATCACGAGCCTGGGGAAGCGTCCTTGACGAAGCCGCTGGTGCTTGGCGGATACCGTGCCCGTGTATGCCCCGTTCGGGCTAGGTGCCTTCACAGCCCCTCTCCCTGGACTTATTCCAGCGGGTGAGCGGCTTGCTCGGGCGTTCTTGTCGGATGAGGCGCCGCTTGGCTCCAGGCACCGGAAGGAAACCCATCTCCTCGAGGGCTTCCCCGRACGATTGGTCATTCCCAATCGGAGCGGACTCTGGCTTCTCCGGCCTTTCAAGCTTCCCTGCCATGTCATGCCTCCCGAGTACCGGGTATCTTGCCCGTGCCGCATCGTGCCTACAACCGGTCTATCACGTGAATGAGCTGATCCCGAAAGTATGAGGGCTACCCCTTCGGACTCAATTCGCAGCACGTGGCGAGATTTTTCCCCGGGTTTATCCCCGGAGCCACGCCGCCCGCTTCCTGCATGCCCACTGCTCGGATCAAAGTCCGTGTCCGCACCTTGCATCGTCAAATTCAGCTCACCCAGGCGGCGACCACAAATCCTAAACCGCGAACAATCGATAGAATTCGATCCTGCTGATGCGCCATCCGTCGAAATAATGACGCACATTCCTTGATGCCGTCGCAGTAATTGTCAACAATTACTGCGAAGGCATCTGAGGCGTAGACGCAAAGATGTTCTCCGAATCTGTTCACATTCGATTTGAAGATCATCCTTTCGGGCAGGTTTGACTCCAGGAGCAGCTATAAACAAGCTCTTCCCATCATTGATATGGCGGTTAATTCCACTTCTCTAATCCGATGACTGTGCAACTTGCCACTTCAGCGATGCCGAACCGGGAGCAAATCGGCTCCTGATCCAGACCTGCCCCTGCGGCGCCGACCGCGGGACAACCCGAGACACACCGATGAGTATTCCATCCACTGCCGCTGACAGCGGCGGCAATAGTATTCCTTTGGCCAAACTCCATACTGAGAGCAGCCCACAGTACTCTGCCGTCGAAAATTTTCTATATTGCGTCGGACCGCCCCGCTTCCGTACGCAAGCGGCACACGATCTCGCATGTCTGCTCGATGTTGATCGTACAGTACAGAGCTGGTGTTGCCTTCCTCTGGTGCTAGCCCACCGCGGCATTGATCATGTCCCAGACTTTCTCGTGAGGCGTGCGGACGGCATGGTGTTGGTGGATGCATCCTTAGCGTCCGTGCATCCCACCCTGGGCTGGTGTCACGAAGCGGCCGACAGAGAGGGATTTCGGTACGAACGGCACGTGTTTGACCGAACCCTTCGCTGCCGCTTTGAGAATGCCCGTGAGCTGTTGGCTTACGCGTCCCACCCAATCCCGTTGCGTGAACGCCTGCTCTTACTCACGTGTCTCGACGAGTACCGCAGCTTACCACTCTCAGCCTGCATCCATGTCGTTCGCGGAAGCCAAAACCCAGTCGGCGTGATCGCCGCCATGGCCTTGCGCCGCTTCGTGGAGATCGATCTCGACAAGGCCCGCATCGGCCCGGAGACCCGCGTCTCCCGCTTCCACGACTGAACCGACCGCATCCACCAACACTGCAAGTCGTCGGCCGTCGCTCGCGCGGGCCGCATGCGACGGAGCACACCTATGACCTTCATCATCAAGAACGATGGCCCGGCACCCGAACTGGAATCCGAGATCCTTCGCCTGTGCCATCTCGTGCAGGATCTCGACGACATCCGACGGGGACGGCATCCCGACAAGGCCCGCCTGGCCTCGTACCCGACGATCCACGAGTGGCAGGGGATCACGCGCCCCGATCCTTGCCTGACCGGGATCATGTTCAACCACCCGACCATCGCCGACGGCAGGCAGGGCGTCACCACGGGCCTGTGGGTGCTCCCACCGACCCTGGGATACGCGCGCACGATCACCCGCTTCTACGCCCTCGGCAGGAAGGATCGCTCGTTCGCGCTCCCGGCCGACTGCCCCCGTACGTGAGGAGAGCACCGATGACCCAGTCACGGATCCTTCCCGACAGACGCAAGGAGACCGCGTCCCGTCCGGTCGATGTCGGCAAGACGGTGGCACGCGGCCTCCTCGTCCGCACCCTGCGGCAAGCCGGCCTGCATCACGTGCTGCGCGGACAGCCGTGCATCGTCGGCATCGCGGTTGCCGACGACGATGACCGGGACGTGTTCGCCACGGCCGCGAAAGYCCTCCTGCGCGGGACGGCCCGGGACGGCTTCGATCCCCGCCTCGCGATGCTCGATCCCGAGTACGAGGTGATCRCGTTCGAGGGCGGGAGGAGGAAGCGGTCGAAGGCTGACGTCGCCTACCTGCGGGAGAGGCTGTCGTCGCGCTCGCGGCTTCTCGCCCTCGCCCCGACCCAAGCCGACTTCCCGCCGCTCTTCCGCGCCACTGCCGACGCAATTCTCACGCCCGTCCCGATTCACCCCCGTGCACTCATGGGCGCGATGGAGGCCGTCCTCGGACATCCGCCGCCCACCGACCTCGTGAAGGCGGCAGGCGGCGTCCCGCTGGCCACGGTCGGCGCCATCGTCAGGCCCGGCCGCAGCCTTCGGCAGGCGGTCCGCCTGCTCATGGCGGCCCGGCCAGGCGGGCCCACGTCTCCGTCCGTGCACGACGTCAGGGATGCCCCGACACTCGACGACCTGCACGGGCTCGGCGAGGCCGCCGAGTGGGGACGGTCGTTGGCGCTGGACCTCGCGGACTATGGGGCCGGAAGGATCGCGTGGCGCGACATGGACAAGGGCATCCTCGTCAGCGGACCGCCCGGGACGGGCAAGACCACCTTCGCGCGGGCGTTGGCGAGCACGTGCATGGTCCCGGTCCACCTGCACTCGCTCGCGCGCTGGCAGGCCAAGGGCCACCTCGACGACCTGCTCAAGGCGATGCGCCGTGCCTTCGAGGAGGCGAAGGCGGATGCGCCCTGCATCCTGTTCGTCGACGAACTCGACTCGTTCGGCGACCGGGAGCGGCTCGGCGGGCACAACGAGCAGTACAGCCGTGAGGTGATCAACGGCTTCCTCGAGTGCCTCGACGGCGCGGAGGGGCGCGAGGGCGTGGTGGTCGTCGGCGCCACGAACCTGCCCGACAAGATCGATCCCGCCATCCGGCGTCCGGGCCGTCTCGACAGGCACGTGGTCATTCCCCTGCCCGACCTGGAGGCGCGCAAGGGCATCCTGCGGCACCATCTCGGCAGCGCCCTCCCCGGCGCCGACCTGACCGACGCTGCGGAGCGCCTGGAGGGCGCGTCGGGCGCGGTGATCGAACAGGTGGTGCGCGACGCCCGGCGCATCGCGCGACGGGAGCGGCGGCAGATGCGAATGTCAGACCTCACAACCGCCCTTCCGCCGCGGCGGCGCCTTTCCGACGCGGACTTCCGCCGCGTCTGTGTACACGAGGCGGGCCACGCAGTGATCGGTTGCCTTCTGTTCGGGGAGGCCGGAAAGATCCCGGTCGAGGCTCGGGTCTTCCGCGAGGCGTCGGCCGAATCCAACGTGGGCGTGACGAGCATGCGGCATGCGAGCGACTTGCTGCGCACGAGGGCGGCCTACCTGGCCGAGATCACGGGCCTCCTGGCCGGGATCGCGGCCGAGGAGGTCGTGTTCGGTGCCCGGTCAGATGGCGGCGGCGGATCGCACGGCGCCGACCTCCAGCGGGCGACGGCGCTGGGGGCCGCCATGGAGGTATCGCTCGGGTTTGGCGCGGACCTCGCCTATCTCGCCTCCCGGGACGAGGAGGAGTTGCACGCGCGGGTTCGCGCGGACCGGGCGCTGCTTCGCGCGGTGAACCGGGTGCTGACGGAATGCCTGCAACGCGCCCGGGCGCTGCTGCGCGAGCATCGGGATGCTCTCGACGGGGTCGCGGACATGCTCGCTCGGCGCGGGCGCGTATCCTTCGACGGGATTCTCGGGACCGTCATGACGGCGGGTTCCCTGCACCCGGGCGATGTGAAGGACCGATACCCATGAAGGATATCACGCGGAAAGGACTCAAAAATCTTTGCCCGCCGCTAAGGATTCACGTTTTGAGCCCCGGGCAAATCACTTTCATTCTGCTGAGATGCACTTGGCTCGGCATCGACCGGCCGAAACCTTCGAAGACTGACCAGCGGCCCTTGTTTCAAGGGATTGAGTCCGCGAGCGAACGCTCGCGGGAGCAGGAGACCCTTATCATGTCTACGATCATCCGAGACACGTCACTCCGCAACGCCCATGCAAGGTGCCGCTGTCCGACTGAGGATTCAACACCGCACCCAGGCGCCCGATGCCGCCCGCCTGACAAGGCTCCGATAGTGCTGTAGCGCCCCGCGCCGCCGAAGGCGGCATCCGATCAAACGAGTCCTTGTCACGCAACCTGCCGCGACCGCAGCGGGAGCGGGGGAGCACGTCATGAACACATCGAAACGGACCGGCAACCTTTCACAGGCAAAGCCGGGTACACGAATGCGAGGTAGGCTCGGGACCCCGCCGGGCATCCACTTCGAGAGTCCCCTCGAGCGCGATGCGGCCTTCGTCCTGCTCATCGACTTCCGGACGGTGAAGGCCCGCGACCCGCCCGTGACGACCAAGCGTGCCGGCGACACGGCATCCTGAAGCCGTAGCGCCGGCACGTCACCGAACACCGAACCCTACACCATCACGCCAAGCCGCGCAGCATCGCCTGCGGGAACGGAGAAACACGTCATGAGCACACCCAATGGAAGAGAGACATCATCGAAGGCGGAACCTGCGCCCGCCGGCGCAGCGGACAGTGGGCCCATGTTCGATGACCGTTACGAAAGAGCGTGGGTGCCGCCGTCCGCGTCCCTTGCCTGCCGCAGGCCGCCCCTGAAATCGCGGAGCTCGACACGCGGTACGTTCGTCAACCCACGGACCCACCGCGAGGTCGTCTACGAGAGCACCCTCGAGCGCGACTTGGCATACATCCTGCTGGCGCACCGCGACGTCGAGACGATGCAGGAGCAGCCTCGGGAAGTCGAGTACGTCGACCGCGACGGCGTGGTCAGGACGCACATCCCCGACTTCCGCGTAGAGCTTCGGGACCGCACCCGCATCTCGATCGACGTGAAGCCCGCGATCAAGGTCGGGTCCAGCGGCATCGAGGACACGCTCGACCTGATCCGCTCGCAGTCAAAAGGCGGCTTCGCCGACTGCTTCGTGCTTCGCACGGGCGAGCACATCACCCGCGACCGCGCCGCCGATGCGCGCCTGATCCACAAGGCCCGCCGGATGCGCAACGAGGACCACGTCCGTGAGGTCCTCGCCGTGGCGTCGGCCCTAATCGGCTCGATCCGCATCGACGCCCTGCTCGCCGCCACCAGGAACGGCGGCTACGGCCTCATGGCCGTGGTCTGCCTCATCGGTGACGGCGTACTCGAGCACGTCGGCCCCGGCCGCATCTCCCACGACAGCTTCGTGCGACCCGCCCCCACCGCCACCCGCTCACACTGAGAAAAGGAGACCTCCCATGATGACACCTGAGAAGCGCGAACCCGAAAAGCGCCACCCCGAACTGCCGCAGCCGGTGCCTGCCACGCCGCGCTGGAGCCTCAGCCGCCGGGACAAGGTGACGATCCTTCACGATGCCGACCGCGTCGTCGACTACGTACCGCACTCGAGCGACGATAACGGCCACGTCCTCCGGCCCGTGAACCATCCCGACCTCTGCCAGGCGGTCACCCACGAGGAGTTCGAACGGCTGCGGCAGGAAGGCCGACTGAGCATCAGTCGCGGCTTCTTCGGCGTTGCTGCGGCGACCGCCCGCATGGCGTCTTCCGCACGTTTCATCTCCGAGCTCAGCCCCGAGAAGCGGGAGAAGCTGTTCTTCCGCAAGGACATCTGCGATGCCATCCTGCGTGCGAAGGCCGCCGGCGAGGTCAGTCTGTCGGAAGAGCCGATGAGGGCATTCATCAAGGCGTACATGGCCGACGTCGTCGGGAACGCAATTGGTGGGGGACGCTGCGGAGGCAAGGACATCCGGATTAAGCGTCCGCCCAGCCCCGCCGCACTCAGGGATTGGCTGCGCAAGTATGAAGCCTGCGCCTTTGATCCAATGTCCCTCGCTGACGGATACGGCAACAGCGGCAACACCACGCCGCGACTAGGGGCCGAGGAGCGCGCTCTCATGCGGACGTACGCGGAGATGACCGCGAGCCGCCTCAAGCCGTCCGCGAAATCGCTCCACCGCAGGCTCATCGCGGAGATCAAGAGGCAGAACGGTGAGCGCGAGGCGCAAGGACTGCGTCCCCTGCACGAGCCGAGCTACCAAGCCTTCCTGCGTGTGGTCAACGGCCTGGACGAGTTCTGGGTCGCCGCGGGGCAGGAGGGCATCGACGCCGCTCGCAAGAAATACCACATCAGCCAGGGCGGACTCGATGTGAGGCGCCCGCTCGAGCGCCTCGAGATGGACGAGTGGAACATCCAGCTCAAGACCCTGCTCGAGGATGCACAGGTATGGAGTCTCCTCCCGCCGAAGCTGAAGGATGAGGTGGAGCGGCGGCGCTTCTGGCTCTCGTGGGCCCTTGATGCCTGCACGCGCTGCTGCCTAGCGGCGATGCTCGTGGAAAACCCGTCGGCCTCCAGTGCGGTGGCGACGCTCCGGATGGCGGTCAACGACAAGTCCGCCCTGCTCGACACGACTGCTCTGACTCCCTGGGACATGTTCGGCACGTCCGAGACGGTCAGCACGGATTCCGGTTCCTCCTACGTCAGTCACGAGTTCAGGTCGGCGGTGACCGACCTCGGGTCCGAGGCTCTTTTCGCCCAGGCCGGGATGCCGCAGATGCGCGGACGTGGGGAGCGGTTCAACCGCACCCTGCACGAAGGACTCATCGCGCATTTCCACGGCCGCACGTTCAAGGACATCGTAGAGAAAGGTGACTACGACTCGGATGCCAATGCCGTGCTCGATGTTGCCGAGCTTGGCCGGATGATCGTCCGTTGGATCGTGGACGTCTACCACAACACCCCGCACGCCGGCCTCGGTGGCGAGACCCCACGCAATTGCTGGCTGCGTCTGACACGCCTCCATCCCGTGCTCCCGCCGCCGGATCCAGACCTAAACCGCCACATCTTCGGCGTCACGGTGGAACGCCGGATCACGGGCGCCGGCGTGCGGGTGCTCGGCCTCCAGTATCGGTCCGAGCCTCTCATGAAGGCCCGCCGCGATTTCGGCCAAAAACCCGTCCTCGTGCGCATTGACGAGGCCGATTTGGGCCATGTCTCGGTCCGGACCAAGCAGGGCTGGCTCACGGTCCGCTGCGAACGCTCCGGCTTCGACCACGTGTCCGTCGCAAAGTGGCGGGCGGCACGAACGGCGCTGCGGCGCGGGCACGCCCGCAACGCGAAGCTGTCCGAAGCGGTCGTCTACCAAGCCATCCGCGACATCCATGAATTCTCGGATGAGGCCACCCGACGGGCCGGCATCGCGTCCCCGATCCTGACATCCGCCGAGGTCGATCGCCTGGAGCGCGACCTGTTCCGCTCGTTCAGCCTCGCACGCGGGCCGGAGGACGGTCCGCCGGTCCTCGGGATCGTGGGACCTGACGGCGACGGGCCGTCCGGGATGGTGCCGACCCAGCCCGCCGATGACGACAACGCGGGCCGGATGGACGGCGACATCGAGGGCGACGTGCCACCGCCGGCCAACGGCGCAGACGACGACTTCTTCACGGAGGACTGAGCATGGAACCGACAGTCACTGACACGAACCAGGCCGTTCGCGAGGATGCKGTCGCGCGGATGCGCAGGCTCCGGTCGGAGAAGCGCTCTCGTCGCAGCAGGATTATGGTGGATGTCCTGTCCGCATATTTCGGAACGAAGTCTCGCGACGAAGCCATCAAGAAGGGACTCGACTACCTCATCGACGCCTTTATCCGCGCGGAGGACGCGGGGGCAGGAGGTGCCTCCCGCCGCGTCGGCCGCCTCCGTGAGGGGTGTGCGCTCTCGGTGATGGGGGAATCCGGAGCCGGGAAGACGCGTACATTGGAGCGTCATTTTCACAAGCGCGAGGAGTTCGCCGGATACGGGGAGAGGGATGCCGACTGTGTCCTGGTCTCCGTCACGGCGCCATCCCCGTGCACGCTCGCGCTCCTCGGACACGAGGTCCTCAAGGCACTCGGGTACGAGGCAGCGAGACAAATCAGGGAGAGTGTTGTCTGGAAGCTGGTACGGCATCACCTGCGCCTGCGCGGCGTCCGGTTCCTGCATATCGACGAGCTCCAGCACCTCGTCCGCTCACGGAATCCGGTCGAGATCGGGAAGGTCCGCGACACCCTGAAGAACCTCATGCAGGACAAGGAGTGGCCCATGTGGCTGATCCTGTCCGGGACACGCGAGATCGCCGTTCTGGTCTCGCCGGACCCAGGGCCGGAAGAGACGCACGGCGCGGATCGGGAGGCGGTGCAGGTCTGGCGACGGTCGAGGTACGTCAATCTCGAGGACTTGACCATCGGACGGGACGCGGAACTCGTCCGGCGCATGATCGCGTTCTACTGCGGTGAAAAGACGAAGCTGTCCGTCGAGGGACTCGCCACGGACGATTTCATCGCTCGCCTCCTCCACGCGGCGCTCAATCAGTTCGGGATTGCGATCGAATTCATTCAGGACGCCATCGAGCAGGCGCTCGACGCCGAACAGCCTTCCGCCGTCGAGGCCGCTCACTTCGCGGACGCTTACACCTCAAGGACCGGATGTACGCCGGACGGGAACGTCTTCACGGTCCGGGAGTGGTGGCTCATCGATCCCCGCAAGGCCGTGCGTCGTGAGGGACTGCCACCGCCTCCCGAAGAGACGCCACGCCGCCCTCGCGACAGGAGGAGTCAATGATCCCGCTCCACCCCTCCCTGACCGTCGACCTGCGCAAGGACGAATGGGCGGCGAGCTTCTGCTCGCGCACGGCCCTTCTCGTCGGTCGCTCGGCCCGCGACTTCTGCCGCGACATGGGCTTCGCATTCCAGGACATCGTGGACGGCCGCGACCCTGCCCTGGACGCCCTCGCCCTCCGCACGCGGACGGACACCAAACGTCTGGGCGCGGGTTCCGTCCGGAAGGTCGGGGAACACCGCTTCTCCCTCCGGGGCCAAGCGCTCGTGCGCGACGCCCTCAGCCGGAAGACGCTGCGGGTTTGCCCGCACTGCATCCGAACGGATCTCGATGAGTGCAGCGAACCCATGGCTGTGCGCCCCTATGGTCGGACCGTGTGGCTCGTCGGCCCGATCCGTACATGTGCCAAGCATCGGGTTGGCCTTGTGGCTATCTCCGTGGACGACCACCCCCAGCGCGTGCACGACTTTGCCGCCCTGGTTCAGCCTGCCATCCCCAACATCATGCGGATCGCCGATGCAGCTCCTCAGCGGCGAATCTCGGCGTTCGAATCTTACCTGCTGGCCCGCTGTGAGGGACGCGATGCGGACGACGCGCCCTTTCTCTCCGCGCTGCCGTTCTATGCTGCCGCCAAGACCTGTGAGGTGATTGGCGCCATCACGACGTATGGCATCCGATTCCGAATGGACCTCCTCTCGGATACTGAGAGGCAGGAGGTGGCAGCGGAAGGCTTCGGGATCGCGTCAGCCGGGGAACACGGCATCCGTCGCTTCCTCTCGGATCTTCAGGACCGCTTCCGGTCGGCCAAGGGCGATTGGGGGCCGCGGCTGGTGTTCGGCCGCCTTTACGAATGGCTCGCACACGAGTCCGAGGATGCCGCATACGAGCCGCTGCGCGACATCATCCGGCGTCACGTGATGGAGACGCTGCCAGTCGGTCCCGAAGAGGAGGTGTTCGGGCAAGGAGTACTGTTCCGCCGCCTGCACTCCGTCCGCTCGGCCTCTCTCGAGATTGGCGCGCATCCCAAGCGCCTGCGGAAGCTCCTGCACGCGGCGGGCCACGTGTCGTCTGAGTCCCTGGAACTGTCCGACTCCTGGGTGATGTTCGACGCGCAGGCAACGCGTGAATTCCTGGAACGGGTGTCGGAGGCGATGACGCTCGGGGAGGCTGCCGAGTACCTCAATGTGCCGCGCCCGCACGATCGCCTACTGTTCGGGGCTGGGCTTATCGTGCCGTTCGTGCGCGGTGGAAAGGGCATCCTCAAGGACCACGCGTTCGCCAGGCGCGATCTCGACATCTTCCTGGCGCGGTTGCTGGCGGACGCAAGCGACGCGGGTTCGGATGACGGTGCGCTGGTGCCGATCCCGTCGGCGGCTAAGCGGGCATCCTGCTCCGCGGTGGAGATCGTGCGGCTGATCCTCGACCGGAAGCTGACGCGGGTCCGGCGTCGGGCGGACGTCCCCGGTTACATGTCGGTCCTGGTCGACCCCGATGAGGTGAAGCCGTTTGTGCAGGGACAGGCCGAGGGCAGCCTCTCCCTTCGCGAGGTCGAGCAGCGGCTCGGCACCACCACGCGCGTGGTGAAGGCCTTGATCGAGCATGGCCACCTTCCCTCTATGATCGAGATCAATCCGGTGAACCGCTGTCCCCGCCAGGTCGTGAAGCAGGATGACCTGGATACCTTCATGGGCACCTACGTCACGCTGCATGTCGCCGCGAAAGAGGCAGGGGTTCATTTCCGGCGACTTATATCGGCAGTCGCGGACGCAGGCATCCGGCCCGTCTTCGACCCGAAGAATGTCTGCGCAACCTTCTATGATCGGAAGTCCATTGCGGATATTGGATCCTGACTGAACAAGCGCGTCTACGTTCACACGGCCCGCGAACGCCGATCCGGTACTTGCAGTTGAAAGCCCTCGACATCGTCGAGGGCTTTTCTCGTGTGCACGGTCAAAGTCTACCTCACTGTGAGGCGGATTGATGGGTTCTAAAGTGCAGCGGACTGATGGGTTAAACTCCGCTCAAATGAGGCAAACCGAAAACCAAAGTCAGGGAATTTCAGGTACTTAAAGGAGACAGCGAGCCAACCTTTGGGTGCATCTACAGGAAGCCACAAGGTTTCCGGGGCTTTTTTTACTTTGAACCCAGCCAAACACTTGAGGTCACGCGTCACGTTGACGATACGTTACATCAAGAACGTTGGTTAAATCGTGGAAAAGGCTAAGCTGACAAACCGCGCCACAAGTCAGGGACTGAGTACTAAGCGGTAGACAGAGCGCAGCCGAAGGCCAAGGGGCCAACATTGAGCACCAAGCTAGCTGTCCTAAACACTAAACCCACTCTGCTCGACTTCAGTGTGGTTGAACGAGGCATTAAAGAACGATCCTCAGACGAGAATAGTCGAGGACCCGCATTCGTCAGGTACGTAGTCGAAACTGTTTTTCACATCCCAGCTGAAGATGCTGCTCTCCATATTGTCGATGGAGGCCAAGATCGTGGCGTAGATATCATCTATATTGACCATGAAAACCGGGTGATAAACATCTGCAGCTGCAAAGTTGTAGCTCAATTTAAAAGATCTCACCGATGCTTCCCGGGAGATGAAATTGATAAGATCGTCTCTTTCGTAGATGACCTATTATTCGGCCGTGAAGAGCTGCTTGAATCTGTCAACGGTGCGTTAGCCGCGAAAGTTCGAGAGATATGGGAGATCTTCGCAGATGACCCCTACCCTATAAAAGTCCGTCTCTTCTCAAACCAGCTGCCGTTAGCCGACGCTGAACGTGCAAGACTTGTGACAAGCTTAGCACGTCATAAAATCGAACTACTTGAACACGGCTTGTACGAGTTGGCGCATGGAGCAGTTCGTGCCACGCGCCCGAAATTCAGAAAGAAACTCCTACCCATAAAGGGTGATGCCTTTTCGGTGGTCGATGCGGATCGCAAAGGGATAGTGACAAGAGTAACACTAAAAGATTTCTACGAATTCGTTTGCGACGAAAAGGGAGATTTCGACGAGCGCCTGATCGAACAAAATGTTCGCTACTTTCTTGGACACGACAACGACGTGAACCGAGAAATTAGATCAACCTTGATCGGCGGAAAAGCAGACGATTTTTGGTTCCTGAATAACGGCCTAACCATCGTTTGCGACCAAGTTGTCGCTATAGAAAATGGCTGCCATCCCTTAACTCTAGTGAACCCGCAAATTGTAAATGGCGGCCAGACTGCTCATGTGATCCATCATGTTGGCGCTGAGACTCTTGTAGCTCTCAATGAAGGCTCTCTATCAGTTAAGATCATCCAAACGAGCGATCCTAAATTAATTGAGCGTGTTGCCTTGGCCAGCAACACACAGAGCCGGATTTTCGGTCGCGACCTGCGCGCTAATGACCACATCCAGACCCGCCTAGCATCATCAATAAGCAATCACGGCTATTTCTATCGCAGAAAGAGGGGTGAGAAAGGGCCAGCTGATACGAAGGTCATTGATGCATCGCGAGCCGGCCAACTTATATTGGCTTTCGTTTGTGGGGAGCCTACCAAGAGCAAAACCAACTCGAATGACATCTTTGGCGACCTTTATAGTCTAGCCTTTGATCCCAATGTTGTTACTGCCGAGCTAGTAATCGCTGCCTCTAGAATCCACGAGGAAGTAGGAGCAATACGACAGCAAGCCCTTGCATGGCAGAGTTCCATCTCAAGAAATTCCTTCGCCGAAACTTGGATCATTGAGGGCCATCTGCATTTGCTATTCGTCATCGGCGAGTTAATGCGCAGGAAAGGGCTTTCATATGAGTCTGTTGACGAAGCCATCAACCTAATACCAGAGGCAATCGCCGTGTTGAGCCAATACGTGGTCAATCATCAGCGTGTCTCGGCCTACCGCCTCTTTAGATTAGTATCATCCAAGGAAGAACTTCTTGGAATTATTGACGGCTTCGGCAGGCCATCTCCTGCTCAACCGCATCAGCTTAGTCTCGGATTGTAGATGGAACTATGGCCTGTTCTGAAAGCATCTGGCTATAGTGCCTTCTGGCGAAACGAAGTGTGTCCTTGCACACCGCTTTGCCCTTCATCAACCATGCAAAACAAATGCATGGTTGATGAAGAATCGCGGATTGAGGAGAGCACCCCATGAACGTTCTCGTCGTAGGCGGAACGGGTTTTCTCGGCGGCGCGGTTGCGCGGGAGGCGCTGGCGCGGGGGCATGAGGTTGCGATCTTTACCCGGGGGCAGACCGGGCGGGATGCGGTGCCGGACGGGATCGAGGTTCTTGTCGGGGACCGGCACCGGGATCTCTCAAGCCTCAAGGGCCGCACGTTCGATCTCGTGGTCGATACCTGTGCGTTCGCGCCCGACGCAGTGGCCTCGCTCCTCGATGCCCTTCCCGAGACCGGCCGCTATGCGCTCGTGACGAGCGCTTCCGTCTATGCGGGGTTCAAAGTGCCCGGCATCTCGGAGGATTCACCCGCCAGCCATTAATGCAAAACTACAGCCACCGCCGCACGCGGGTGCGGTAGCTGCGATAGGCATCGCCGAACTTGCGTTCGAGATAGGCTTCCTCGCGCGCCACGACGCCGTAGCGGATGACGAGCCCGAAGGGCACCAGCGTCACGAGCAGCCAGAGATCGTTGAACGCGATGCTCAAAGCCACCAGGCCCAAGAACATGCCGAGATAGATGGGATTGCGCGTGAAGCGGTACGGCCCGTTCTCGACAATGGTGGTGGAAGGCTGGTTTGTCGGGACATTCGATCCGGCCCCGGTCATCGTCCTGATGGCCCAGGCCACCAGCACCAATGAAGCGACGAACACCAGCGCGCCGATCCAGCCCGCAGGCCAATCGTCGGGTAAGAACGGCAAGGGCACGAGCCAGGCGAGCGCAAGTCCGGCGAGGACTGCGAGCCCCCAGGCCAGCGGCGGCCGGATGATGACGTGTGCGTGGTCTTCCGTGTCGGCCATGGCGGTGAATGTTCCCCTGCCTGCCCGCAACATCCCTCGCCGTCCCGGCATCCCGGGACGCGCAGCGGAATCTGGCAGGATGAGAAAGATAGGATGCCGAGGCCGTCCCGTCATTCGCCCGATGGTGGAGAGGATGGGCCGCGCCGCCCGGGCGATCCGTCAAAGCCGGATTTCGGGAGAACGCGGGAAGCGCGACGCTTCATGAAAGGATGGCAGTTGCCGGGAGAAGCATCGGCTTATTGATATGTTCTTGCTTTGTTCTTGACTTTGGTCCTAACCTTGGCTATAGCTGGGTTGTCCCGGCCCACCGAGGGGCGCGCTCGCGAGGCGTCGTGATTGTGGGGTTGGGAACGGTCCCGTGCGGGAGGTGACGCAGCCTCGTGCGACGGGAGGCCCAGGCGAGAGGCTGGGCTCAGTTCTGGTCCAAGGCCGCCCGTAACTTCAGACGGTGTCCGCCTCGGGCAGTCCATGGGCCGGTCGCGTCTGTCCGCCTAAAAAAGCCGTGCGCGAGGGGCCGTCTGGCTCTTCCCTCACTCCACCATCGAGCCGGACCGCTCCTCGCGCCCCCTCGAT
>NZ_JBFUMH010000122.1:0-16426 GCF_054049475.1 Microvirga sp. P5_D2
TGCCCCTACGGGCCGGAACTTAGAGCGCCCACTCGTGGGCGCTTCTCTTTTTTGGGCGTGTCAGTCAAGCGCAGGAAATCGCCCCGGATAGCAAGCTCCAGGCTCTGACGATGAACGCACAGGGACATTCCAGCCATTCAGAGGCTGCCGCGGGACGTTCATGAGTTCCCGCCAGGGGTCTGGCTTCTCTTCGAAGTCGGCACCAAGCCGCTTCATGATCGGGTCGGACGGAGAGGCCTCTCAATCTTTCTTGCGAACTGACCAGAGGATCTGGCGTTCAGCGCCCACTCGAGATGACCTACCCACCCGTCCCTGCACGGGACCTCGTCCGCTGGGCAGCGCGGAACTCGAAGCCAGGCTCAGGCGGCGGGCTGCCAGCGATAAGGTACGTTGTCGATCCACATCCGGTGCAGGATCACCGCCAAACGCCGAGCCACGGCCACGATTGCCTTGGGCATCCCTCGGCGCTTGGCCACTTCCAGCCCCCACTCCCGCAGGGGCGACGACTTCTTTGAGATCCGCAGCAGCACACCAGCCGCTTCGACCAAAGCCCAGCGAATGCCTGGATCACCGCACTTGGAGATCCCTCTTCCCTGGTCGATCTCGCCTGATTGGTAGCGCGTAGGCGTCAGCCCGAAGTGAGCGGGCACCGATCGGGATCGCACGAATCTGGCTGGCTCATCGACGCCAGCCCGGAAGCTCAAGGCAACCATGGACCCGACGCCGGGAGCCGTCATGAGAAGTTGACAAACCTCGTCGGCCTCCGCCATTTGCTCCATGGCTTTATGCAAGCGCTGATACTGCTCCCTCAGGACGCGGCGTACTTCCAAAAGAGGTTCGATCGTCAATCGCAGATGAGGAGACTGCTCCAGGAGGTCAAGAATGCGCTGGTCGAACTTGAGGCGGGACACGATGCCCACCTTGAGGCCGAAGTTGCGCAGCAGCCCACGAAGATTGTTCTCAGCATCCACAATTTTGGTTTGGACAAACCGGCGAGCCGTCAGAAGCATTCGGATCTCCTGGCTTCGGATGGTTTTGACATGCACGGGCTTGTCGAGCCCCACCCGCATCATTTGGGCGATCCCGCGCGCATCATTGCGATCGGTCTTGTTGATCTGAGCTGATAGGGCAGCCTTCATATGCCGGGTCTCAACGCAGATGACCGGATACCCCGCGGCTGCCAGCCCACTGTAGAGCCATTGCGAGAGCGGGCCAGCCTCAAGACCGACCCGTTTGTAATGATCGCTGATGGAATGCAGCAGTGCCCCGATCGCATCTGGTTCGGTCTCGACCTTGCTTTCCTTCAGGATCCTACCCGTGGCATCCATGATGCAGACGCTGGTAGTGCGGACGGAGACATCGAGGCCGACGAACAGATCCATGGCAGGGCTCCTTGACCACTTAAGCTTCAGGAGCCTGCCCGGAGATTGATAACCTGTCACTCCCATGCCGGGAGCGCCGCGGGAGCCCCAATCATCCGATCTTTCTTTTTGTCAAAGCAAAAACCACAGGAAGAACAACTTCATCGCATCATTGCGAGTACTGCTCCGGATGGATCGCCAGTTAGCGCTTGTACACGTTAACGACCCGCAGCGCCCCCTGCTCACGCCCATACTGCGGCTTATGCGAAATTGCCGGGCAGATTTACGGGCCCGGTTTCGGTGGATAGAGGCCAGGCATCACGCGCTGGTAGATGCGCCGGATCCGGCCGTAGCATTCGCACACTGTCTCCTCCAGACCAGCCCGATCCGTCACGGTGATGCTCCCACGGCCCTGCTGAATGAGCCCCGCCGTTTGCAAGGTGCGCGTCACCACGCTCACGGTCGAACGTTGCACCCCCAGCATTTCAGCCAAAAACTCGTGCGTGAGCGGCAGGGTATCCTGCTCCGCCCGGTCATGCATCATGAGGATCCAGCGGCAGCAGCGCGCCTCCACGGGATGAACGGCGTTGCAGCTGAGGATCTGGAACGTCTGGCCGAGCAGGACCTCGCCGTAGCCGGCGATCAACCGCTGGAGCTTGGGGTGAGCGTTCCGCACCTCATCCAGGTGCGCAACCGCAATGCGCGAGGCGGTGCCGGCCATCTGCACCACATAGCGCCCGAAGGCCTCCCGGGTCACGAGGGCGCTCAGCAGGCCCACGACGCCACCGCGCCCGAACAGGGCCACCTCGACGGTGTTGCCGTCCTCCAGGACATTCACCAGCGACACGACGGCGTGGTGAGGGAAGTAGGCGTAGCGGATGGGATCACCGGCTTCGTAGAGCACCTGCTTCAGGGGCAGCTCGACCATCGCCAGGTGGGGCTCGAGAGCCGCAAAGTCCTCGGGCTCCAGAGCCGCCAGGAGCCAGTTCGTGCGGTGATCTGTTGTCAGAGTGCGGTTCATGGCGACCTCGCCCCGCTGATACAACGCGGGGGGAGGCGGTTCGTCTCAGCGTGGCCGGTTCCATACTCGATGTTATCGGAAGTATGAGCCCTTAYATCKGCKGTGCTGGATCAATACAGCTATCATCTTGGACGTCATGAAAGCTGATGCGGACTTTGCTCATGTCCTGGCCTGGAGCKGTCGCTGCCCCGCGGCCAATCAACGGGTTCATCTCGCCCACGAGGCATTCTTCAGCGCTGTCGGCCAGTCTGAGCCGCACTTGGCGKTGCCGCACCCGTGCTTCGAACTCGTTGAGCAGGAACAASGTCTYCCGATCGACGTCGAKGTCRATACGGCCGTAGCGTGTGCCATCCGGGCCGCCGGCGATCTGCAGGCYCTGCAGAAGGTGATAGAACTCTGCCGGCCATTCGACGATGGGGTTCTGGCTCAGTGGCATAGGCGACCCCGGTGCTTGGATGGTCCTTCAATAACAAAAGCTTCAACAATCTAAGCAGCGGCCATGCTTAGCGGTTCCATAAATGATGAGGTAGACGGCGCCTGCTCCCGGCAGTGCCCTTCAGGTAGGGTGATTGCCTCAGCGCCAGACAGGGAGCCGCTCCAATGCATGTCACGACAGTAGGTCTTGATCTCGCCAAGCATGTGTTTCAGGTCCATGGCATCATCAGAACGGACAGGTTCTCATTCGCCGTCAGCTCCGCCGAGGCGAGTTCATCGCTTCTTCCGCCGGTTGCCGCCTTGCCTGATTGGCATGGAGGCGTGCTCCACCGCCCATTTCTGGGCGCGTGAGCTGGCGGCTCTCGGGCACGAGATCCGGCTCATGCCTGCGGCTTATGTGAAGCCCTATGTCAAACGCAGCAAAAGTGATGCCCTCGATGCTGAAGGCATCTGCGAAGCGGTGACCCGCCCAACCATGCGCTTTGTTGCCATCAAGAGCCCGGAGCAGCAGGCAGCGCTGATGCTCCATCGCACCCGGCAGCGGCTCGTGCGGCAGCGGACCATGCTGGTCAATGCTCTACGCGGCCACCTCGCCGAATACGGCATCATTGCTCCTCAGGGACTTCCCAGCGTTCCCAAGCTCAGGGAAGTGGCCGAGAAGGCCCGAGGGGCGCCTTGCCTGACTTGGCATGGCGATGCATCCGCCTGTTCCTCGCTCAGATCGAGGACATCCACGGCCGCATTGGTCAGGTCGAGCAGGAGATCCTGGCCTGGCATCGCACGAGTGAGCTGAGCCAGCGCCTGGAGACGATCCCGGGCATCGGCCTGATCACCGCCAGTGCCTTGGCGGCCACCATCCCGGATCCGAGCTCCTTCCGCTCGGGCCGGCACCTGGCGGCCTGGATCGGGCTGGTGCCACGGCAGAGCGGCACTGGCGGCAAGGTGCGGCTGGGGCACATCTCCAAGCAGGGCGACCGATACCTGCGACGGCTTCTGGTGTTGGGCGCCTCCACGCTGATGCGGCATGCGCGCGGCCGGACCTCAGTCACGGCAGGGTGGATCAACGCGCTCCTGGCTCGCCGGCCAGCCAGCGTGGTCAAGACTGCCATTGCCAACAAGCTGGCGCGGATCGCCTGGGCGGTCCTCCAGGACAAGCAAGGATACCGCGCTCCGGCGGCTGCGGCCGCATGAGCTGCCCCAGGAGCCGGATGAGGAGTTTGCAAGGTTGGTGGAGGTGGTAATGGTGTGATGACGAACCGGTCGAGCCGGGGATCAGACAAACCCGTGATAAGCCGTTGCGCTCTGACGCAGCATAAATGTTGGGGACCTGATCCGCGAACTTCATCAAGGCCCGCGGTCATGAGGCCGCATCACAAGGCCAAACACATGGCTGCCCACGACCAAATCGTCAAAACGCTAAAAACCCCTTGCCACGCAGGTGCCGTCCACACAAGGAATTATCGGACTTACAGCCTCCGAATGAGCCGGTTGCGGATCACAGAAACGGCGCTGAGAAGAGCTGCTCCAGTCACAATAAACACGACCATCCGGGTTCGGACGTGCGTGAGCAGATCATCTTCCAGGGTCTCTCTCCAGAAGGCATGGTCGTAACCATGTACAACGCCCACAACGAGGCCAATCACAGCTCCGTAGAGTGCGAAGCGCCTCGTCTTCCAGAGCTGTACCGGTCCAGGCTCGTTGCCCATACCACAGATGCTAGCGCTTAAACGGCCTGAACACGAGCTTGAACACCAAGCTGATCCGTCGAGGGGTCTTTAACCAGCCTATCGGGCATTAGCGGGGTGAAGAGCTTGGCCCTCGCCCTCCCCTGGAAGGATGGTCGCAAGGCATGGGAAGCCAGGAAGCGTCATTGGTGCCGATAAGTCCAGCCAAGTGTTGGACCCATGAGCTAATCAGCCAGCCCGCGGGGAACATCGCTAAGCTTCAGACGTTTGACTCATGACCTCATGTTTCCCCCTTCGTGATGGTTCTCTGGTGACACACTCGCCCCAGGTTCCCCCTGGGGTTTTCTTTTGATGTTGCTCCTGTGACCTCGCAGGCTTCCAATGCATGAAGGCTCGGGAGGTAAGAGTCCCGTAACCATGCTCGGAGCCATAATGATCCATACCGGGCGTGCGGCGTTCTCTGAGCATCTGAACAAGGGAGATTGCCATGACCATCCTTGATCCCATCACCGGACAACAGGTCACGATCAACCCCACTGTCCGGCCGCGCAGGTAAATCTTCAAACGATTTCAGCGCGTTCAGCTATTTCGATTGCATTGAGAGCTTTACCCAGAGCTTCGAGTGCAAACGGCTTGGAGAGTGTGGGACGACCCCGAAACCGTTCTGGTAGCGCACCATCCCCGTATCCCGTCGCGAAGATGAACGGGATCCCTCGGAACTCAAGCACATCCGCAACCGGAAACACGACCTTGCCTTTCACATTGATGTCCAGCAGACCGACGTCGATGTCAGCCTGCAATGCATGGTTCAGGGCGTGGTCAAGCCTCGATGCGGGGCCGACGATGTCGTACCCAAGCTCTTCAAGCATGTCCTCAATGAGCAGGGAAATCATCGCTTCGTCTTCAACGACTAAGATGCGGCCTTTGGCTTTTTGCGTCACAGTGCTCTCTTTGTTGATCGCCTCCGCTGATAAAGCAAAGCTTTGCGAACTTCCATTTCATTTCTGAGCTTTGAGGGCGAGTTTTAGAGGCTTGCCAGCAGGAGGCTCGCTCCAATGAATGAGCTCACAGAGGCGAGAAAGAGGAAGGACGCGGCCTGAAGCGAAACGCTTGAAGATAAATCCTTCGAATGAGGCTGAGTGCCGTGGTCAGGTTGATTGTCGGTCATGATATTGTCCCACTTCTCAGTTCGATGGCGCATAGCCAGCAAACGTACGCAGTGGCTGATCTATTCCTTCACGAACCATTTCAGAGTGTTACGTCTCAAGTAGCGAATTCATAAACTCTAAAAGCAACTATCCTGAAGGCCTAAAAGTCCTATTACCCGCCGCAAAGGTGAATGAGGTGCCGCTAAGTCCGCTGCGCAGAATCTTACGAGGATTTGAACTTGTTGCGCTTAGCCCGAGCGATGAGTTGTTTAATTCGATCTACAACCTCATGCGTCGGGTATGGCTTTTTCAGCAATGGCCCTTCCTCGCAAAGGGTTGCGGCAATGTCCGCTGAACGCTCAATACCAGCGGTCAGAAGAACCTGTACACCAGGCTTATGTGTTCTAACCCAGTGCGCCAGCCCGAAGCCGTCCATCTGAACATCACTAAATACGATATCAACAGACACTTCAGGGGTCTGAAGAATCTCTACTGCCTCAGCGGCATTCACCGCTTCGTAGATACGATAACCACACCCTCGCAGGTAATCCGCAATCACCAGCCGGGTCAGTACCTCGCTCTCAACAACGAGAATCGTTTCCGACGGCGTATCTGCTTCACGTGCTGAAGGAGTCGATGCGGCGCTCATGTTAAGCTAACCGTCGAGCTTTTAGCAAAGTTCCACGCCTCAGCGGAGAGGCGTTTCGGGCCAATTGAGGCAGTGACTCACAACTTCAAGAACGTGAGATACCAAGTATGGCTTATGGATGAAAAGGCCGAGGCTATCCAGTTCCGGTACCGTTGAAGCGCTCTCCCTGCCGGATGTAAGGACAACCTGTGTTGGCCATTGGCGCTGATGCACGATGCGGGCGACATCCAGTCCGTTTCTCTGCCCAGGGAGGTGTATATCGGCAAACAGGAGATCAACCCTGATTGCTTCAAGTACACTCAATGCATCATCGGCCGTGCTCGCCTCTAAAACCTTATAGCCATGGATCCGCAATTCATCACTGATAAGGCATCGGGCAAGGACATCATCTTCAACAACAAGGATAGTGGGAGGTGTGCGGCGTGGGAGCACGGTGACGGATGCAGCACTCATTCCAACTCCATACCAGTACAATACGCGGACAACGTGCGGCTGTGTGTCAGGTTCTCCTGATCCTGATCTAGCTCACAGTGATGCATTGTTTGCGTCCCAAAGCGGAACAGTCTACAAACTGCCGCGTTTGACTTTCCGCTCCCCCTCTTAACCAGGCGTCGCTCTGTGAATAATGGCCAGCATTCAGGCGTCGTTCTGCTGGCAGAGGATGAGCCGCTTGTGCGATTATTCGTGGCCGAACTTCTGTCGGATACACAGTTCCATGTCATCGAGGCTGCCAACGCAGAAGAAGCCCTGACCGTGCTGAGAGCCAATCTGGCAGTGGACGTGCTGGTGACAGATGTGGAGATGCCACCAGGAGCGAATGGCTACGAGTTGGCACGTCAGGTGCATCATGCATGGCCCCTCGTAGAAATTATTGTTACATCCGGACGTGAGTGGCCGCAGGAAGGCTCCCTTCCTCCTGGAGCAACTTTCCTTCCAAAGCCCTACCCAAATTCTACGCTCGTGTCCCATGTCGGCGCAGCCGTCGGGCGGGCGCGAGCAGCGCGTGCAACACAGTCAGACCAGCCCACCGGAGGTCGCAAGGGGCGGGGCTATCTTTAACGCCTGTTGAGGCAGTCCGCTTTCCGCGACGCTGCCTTCGATGTGAGGCGTCGCCGGCATTATTCCCACATTTTGCTGAGTGTAATCAGAAGCCGCTGGAGTCCAACAGCCGTTCTTAATTGCTTTGCGGCATTCGGTAGCAAAAACCACCAGACATGATTGAGCCTATCCGGTTACTTCCGGCTCCATTTCTGGAGCGGGGCAACGTGAGCGTTGAAGAGGAACTGAAATGGAAATGCGCCGAACTGCTCGGTGAAGCAGATGAACTGGCGCACAGGTAGGAGACGATCAGGGAACAGGTCTCTGCCTGCGATCGGGTAATCGCGATCTACGACCCGGCGCACGCGGCGCCGATCGCCCTAAGGCAGATCGGAAGCGATCCAGGCAAGAGGTTCCCGTTCCGATCACATTGTTGCTGAAGCTTCCCTGCGAATGTTCATAGAACATCTAGCTATCCTCTCAGACCGAGAGTCGCGAGGCTATGGACCCCGTCCGGCGTCTATATAGTCGGGCGGGGTTCTTTTCGCACCGACGTATCCGCCCAATGCCGCCGCCGTAATCGGTCTTATCGGAAATTCGTAACCCTCATGCGCAACATCAAAGGCACAAGAGAGCCATGCACAGGCGCAGCACAATCAGCTAAACCGCTCACTATGAAACCCAAGGTTTTCTTCCGCTGGGTCGCATGGCTGCTCGTCTGTGCCATTGCGGTTTTCACCCTCGCGCCGATCCAGTTCCGGCCGGTTACGGCGGCTCCGGCCAATTTGGAACGGTTTGCGGCCTTTGCCATGATCGGAGCCGCGTTCTATCTCGGCTACCCGAAGCACCGCCTTCGCGTCCTTGTGCTGCTGATAGGGATCGTTGGGTTGATTGAAGTCGCCCAGAACTATGTTCCAGGCCGCCATGGGCGCCTGCCGGACGGCCTCGTGAAAGCGTCCGGCGCTCTCCTCGGAGCCGCTTTCGCCGCGTTCATGATCCGCCGGAAGCATGGTCCGTAAACGCACTTATCGGAATTACGGGCGCTGTTTTAGCCAGTTTCGGACAGCGGGCACTCCACCAAACACAAGTGAGCCCACCCCTGGACCGACGACCACTTGCGGTAAGAAGTGCTCTCGTACCTCGTAAGAACTCTGCCTCGAGTGTTCATGTAAGAAATGGCTGATCGCGACGATAAAAGTGCCAACGACAGCTCCAACTGTTGCGAAGTACTAGGTGAGCCAAGGCTCGGCGGATGCAGGCCTTTTCGTCATGCTCGCCTTGTTAGCTAGCATATCAGTTCTTGGCGAGTGGTTTAACGCGCTAAGGGGTCTAGCTCCCGATAGCCGCGCCGCCTCTTGATCCGTGCGAGCGCTTCTAAAGCCTCGCCGGCTGCGACCTCCCCTGCGCACTCATCTAGGTTCTGCTCCTCGTCACTCGCCAAACCATCCATGGTGATGTAGGGCGCATCGACTGACTTCCTGGAAGCCCTTAACATGCCCTCGTTCAGATGACCCAGAATGCAGCCGCACTCACTTCCTTGTGACCGATGATGGCGAACTTTATCTGATGATAGGTTGATCCGCTCCCATCCTGGTCGAAGTACAATGCGCCAGTCGCTTTGTTGTAGACGATCCGATCCGAGGCATCATGCGCCTTCGACCCGATCCAGAACGCAGCCTCCTTGAGTGCGCCGCGTCCACCGATGTTCTTGAAGATAGTTGATTTGAGGCTAATGCGGTCTGCCCATGGGTTGAAGTCAATGAGCCTATCGACGTTTGTCTTGGCATCCAGCGCGGTGTTGAACAAGAAGCTATCATAGCCTTCACCGCTGACCAGCCTGTCGTTGCCCGCTCCGCCCGACAAGGTATCATTGCCTGTCTTCCCGAAAAGTGAATCGTTGCCGGACCCGCCGTTGAGACGATCCTCGTTCCAGCTCCCGTAAAGTTTATCCCGTCCGGAGCCCCCATAGAGAATGCCGTTTTCGTTGCCGCCATAGAGAATGTCGTCGCCAGCCTCGCCGTACAGGACATCCTTGCCGGCATCGCCATAGAGTCTGTCGTTCCCATCGCCTCCACGAAGCTGATCAGGCCCGTCATCGCCACGCAGGACGTCGTTTCCGATGTTGCCGGAAAGTACATCCCTGTCGCCGCCACCCCATAACCTATCGTTTCCCTCTCCACCGAAAAGCCGATCATTCCCTCCATATCCATAGATCGTATCATTGCCTCCCTCGCCGTAGACAAAATCAAGGGCAGCATCTCCGAGGATGTAGTCAGAATTCGGGGTTCCGAGCGCCGGCACAATGAAGGTGGCCATGTCTGAGGTCCTAAGAGTGGTTTAGAGGCTGCGGTTAGTGGCGTAAGGATCCTATACCTTGGACCTGACTATGGTCACAATAGCTCTAACAACAGTCTCTTTGATGCTGCTGAGGGCTCATGCCGCTTGGAAGAAGGGGAAACCCGCAAGCGCCATTGGTGCTCGGCACGCCTTCCCAACGACTTTTGCTGCCGCCCGCCAAGGAACAATGACAGCGCCCTCTCGGTTTGAACGCATGCCTCATTATTACCTTCACATACGCAAAGGCGAACAGCTAATCGCAGACCCGGAAGGAATCGAACGTCCTGACCTAGATACTGCACGGGGCGATGCTCTTTCTGGAATTCGCGACCTTCTCGCGGAAGCGATGAAACGAGGTGCGGATGACCTGCTTGATGATGCCATTGTCATCGCGGACGAGGCAGGCCGGGAGTTGATGACGATCCCTTTCAACGAGGGTCTACCACCGCGCCTGTACAAGGCCTTGCTTAATGTGCTCCACGCTCCTTCCAAGTCGGTGCTCGATCCCTAAGCTTGGCAGGAGGAAGCACATGTACTACCCGCTGGTTCGCAAACTGGAACAGCACGGCCCTCTCTCCGAGGAGGAGAAGCAGGTCATTCAGCAGATCACTTCCCGGACGGTAATCTATGAGCCTCGCCAGGACATTGTGCTAGAGGGCAGCAGCCCATCCCACAGCAGCCTCATCCTTGAAGGCTTCGCTATTCGCCACAACCATTCGCCTGATGGGAACCGGCAGATTACCGCCTTCCACGTTCCAGGCGACTTTGCGGACCTGCACTGCTTTCTACTCAAGCCTATCGACGATGGTGTTGCTGCGCTTACCACCTGCACGGTAGCTCAAGTCCCTCACAGCGACCTGAAGGAAATTACGAAGAACTATCCTTACCTCACACGTGTTCTCTGGCTCAGTACGCTCGTTGATGCTGCCGTGCATCGAGCATGAATGACCACCCTTGGACGGATGGAGGCCCGTGAGCGCATCGCGCACTTTTTATGCGAATTACGGGACCGTCTTCAGCCAGCAGGGCTGTTGCATGACGACAGCTATGAACTGCCAGTCACGCAAGAGCAGTTGGGGGATGCGTTCGGTCTGAGTACCGTCCACGTGAACAGGGTCCTTCAGGAACTGCGAGCCGAAGGGTTGATCACCTCACACGGCAAGACCTTGATCCTCAATGATCTAAAGCGTCTTCAGGAGATAGCCCAATACAAGTCAGATTACCTGCATGTAGGCCAGAAGCTGGATCGGGATTAACGGAACACCTCGGATGCCCGCAAGCGCCGTCGGTGTGGGTGGAGGCTAGAGTTTGATAACCTGCTGACGGGGCCCGGATCTGAGGATGAAGGGGACTATGAACTCTTCCTCTCCTCTGTTGTGGGCGGAGAAAGACAGCTCTGTTGGAGCGCAGGCAGTGATGACGACAGCAAGGAGATATTAGCGGTCGCCGTCTAGGATCGAGCGCTGCCTAAACACCTGTCGAGATTACAGTTTAAGGCATCGTTTCCTACAGCCAAATTATGCAATATCGGCTGACCTTACTCGGGTCTGCCTCCCGTCTCATCGAGGTTCTCCTTATCTACCTTACGTGAAAAGCAGCATGTTCTCTCACAAGCAAATTTGGGCTGCTATTGACACGGTGGCACAAGCCGGAGGGATGTCGGCTGCCGCTTTGGCCAAGCGCGCCGGCCTGGATCCAACCGCATTTAACCCCTCGAAGAGAGTTAGTTCTGATGGGCGAGAAAGGTGGCCATCAACCGAGACGCTCGCCAAGGCCCTCAAGGCTGCAAACCTCGATCTGAAGGCTTTAGCCGACATCATCGACTCAATTTCGGATGAAGAGGAAGGATGTGCGCCTAAGGATCGAAGCCGGAGAAGACGATGGGTTGATGTGGTGTAAGGGAGAGCGTTGTGAACCTGGGATCTAAAAGAAGGCTGTGCCGTCCCTGGCGCGATGGCCGGGAGGCCCGCAAGCGCCATTGGTGTGGGGAAGACAACAATGCGGAACGAACCAGAGCTAGGTTTCAGGTCTTTCGCAGGATATAACTCACCTCGGCTCGACTGCTGAACAAAATTTCCTGAGCCCGAAATCCCATGCAAAGGCTTCCTTTCCAACCACCGGACATCTGCAATAAGTTTGAGGCACGTCATCACCGTACTGGGCCTCGTCAGCCTATTTTCGCTGAATCTCGGTCAGGCGACTCTCCTGCCTGCAGAGGCCCGACCACTGTCTCGAAGGGCTCGATCAGACCAGACGAGCAGCTTGGCCCCCAACCCTTGATTTCGCAAATGCACGAGAGAGCACTGGCGCTCTTTCACGGTGGCCAATACCGAGAGACGCTTGCAGCGTTGGATCAAAGAGACTCTATGGCTCCGGAGGATCAAGGCATGGGGCTTGTCCGTGGCTGGTCTCTCTCACCTGAACCGGTACGACGAGGCTCTTAAGCTCTTCTTGGAGCGTGATCGCCGTCAATCGATGAAAGATACTCAGTACGGGGTCTATTACCCGCGTAGAAAACTCGATCCGACTCACATTGGCGACTGACCCGAAAAGGCTGATTGCTCTTGAACGCAGTCTTTGACCCGAAGTCGCGGGTCCCATGATCAACAAAGCCTAAGCGGGACCGAGAGGAGTGCATGTGCAATCTTGACAGCAACTTCGCGACCTAGGCGTCGCTGGCCATAGCGTCTGCGGCGAAACGCGATAAGGCTGATAATCTACACGGAGGCTGCGACTGGGCTTGCCCACAAAGTGCTGGTCTGAGCCCTTATAGAACATAGCAACGGGTAAGCCCTTCGCAGCCGTTTCATCTCGTTCGCCTTGTCCATCTCGTTTGGCTTGGTAGACCTCCTGCCTTGATTAAGGCACGCGATGGCACAAGACATCCCATTCAAGCCAAGGCCCCAGGACGGCCTCTGCCATAAAAAGCCTCAGCTTCCCTGGAATCTCGCGTTCGCTCTCAGCACCTCGTTCAAGCCTGGAGGCCGACAATCGTAACCGATTTGGACGGTATCTTGTTCGATACCCGCGCAAGGAAGCCGCTGGAGGCAGGCAGAGCACATCTGGTTGCTCGCTTGCCCTTCCTCGCTTGCCCTTCCGAGACGAAAGGCCTATGTCTTACCATATGCCAAAATGGAGGACCCCGAAATGCAGCACGAACGACATGTCAGGCTCTTCCGGAACGGCCGGAACCAAGCGGTTCGGATCCCAGTCGAGTTCGAGCTCCCCGGCGACGAGGCCATCATGCATCGGGACGGCGACCGTCTGATTATCGAGCCGATCCGCAAGGGCGGCCTGATTGCCCTGCTCGACACGCTGGAGCCGCTCGACGAGGACTTCCCCCCCATGGAGGACAAGCCAAGCGCGCCGGAGGACATCTTATGAGCGCTGGGCGCTACATGCTCGACACCAACATCCTCTCCGACATCATCCGTAACCCAGGCGGAAGGGCCGCAGCGCGTCTGCGCCAGGTCGGAGACGTGAGCATCTGCACCAGCATCATCGTCGCCTCGGAGCTGCGCTACGGTGCGGAGAAGAAGGGCTCGGAGAAGCTGACCGCCAGGGTCGAGGCCGCGCTGCGAGAGGTCGAGGTCTTGGCGCTCGACGTGCCGGCCGACGCGCACTATGGCGCGGTCCGCAGCCGCCTCGAAGCCGAGGGACGGACGATCGGGCAGAACGACCTCCTCATTGCCGCGCACACGCTCTCGCTCGGAATGACGCTGGTCACGGACAATATGCAGGAGTTCAACCGTGTTGACGGGCTCCGGATCGAGAACTGGTTGGACGGGTAGCGCTCACGTGGCTCCATCTGTCGACCGTTCGAACGGTGTCCCGCGCCAGCAAAGGACACGACGGGCCTGCATGGCAGTAGGCGGACCAGAGGCTGAAAGGATCCGCATCACGCCCTGTCAACAGAGATCGGAGTAGGCGTGAGGCGGGTCGAGGACCACTAGAGCGAGGTCGTCAGGCTGCCCCCGCATCAGCCGTCATGCCGGCAGCGCGAAGCCGGTGTTAGCCAAGGCGAAGCGGAGAGCGGAAAGGAGCCGCGCCAGCCTGTACCAGCCCGGGCGCTTCCTCAGTCTTTCGCGAGGCGTCAGCGGGTGGCGAAATCGCGACCTCGACGGACTTTAAGCGATGCCCTCTACCTCGCTTCCTGACGGTGTGCCGGTAGCGATGCACGGGGTATTCAAGGCCCGGGAGCGGTGAGCGGCAGCACGCATGCCTCGTCAAATCTATCGTTCTTATTGGCCTCAGCTACTTCCGCCCGAGAGCCAAACTGAGCCCTGTCAGGCTATTTCCTGCTGATGGGGCTCTCGTTTGCGGCGGTCTATTCCTCCCCTCACGGAACAGTGGGCAGCCGGCCTTGTTGGTGTGAGCTTTGAAGTCTCAGAAGGCACCAGCATGAAGCCCATTGTTATCGCCCTCATCCTTACGGCTGTCTCATCGGCGGTCATGGGCCAGTCGCGAAACTTGACCCGGAGCATGAGCTGCGCTCAAGCCAGGGGGATCGTGGCTACTCAGGGTGCCGTCGTCCTACATAYGGGACCAAACACATATGACCGCTACGTTCGGGATGCGAGCTTCTGTGCGGCTCAGGAAACGGTTCGACCGGTTTGGGTCCCAACAGCCGATACTGCTCAATGCCCAATCGGAGGAGTCTGTCGATCCGTCGAGATCGACAACGGCCAATGAATTAGCCCAGTCTTACAGCATCGGACCCAAAAGTGGACTTGCACTTTTGGGTCCGATGCATTCTCCTTCAATGAGAGCATCGTGCAAAAAACCGGATCCACTTTTTCGCACGATGCTCAAGGGCTGACGAAGTTCGCAGTTCTCTTATCCGCGGGATGAGAGGAACTGAGGTCCGTAGGAGTGTTCTGTAAGCCCTCTCGAAAGCGCCCCGCAATCCAATGCTGTGGCCGCCGAGACGCTATGGGACACTAAGCGCATTAACTGAAGGTCTCCCACAGCTGACGCTCCAACCACACGAGGAATAAGCCACCGAGTGGTGGCTTCTGTTCAGCTCCGCGCTATTGCGCTCGGGAGGAACACGATCGAACGCTGAAAGACGGCATGCCTCGTCACGGTGCGCCACTCCTTAGTGGGTCTAGCCCAAGCTCCTATCTCGTGCTCAAGTCGCTCGCCTCATCTGAGCCAATCTGCTATTACTGGCGCAGGCAGGAGACACAAGATGGCGCCTGTCCCAGCCCTGCAGGCCCCCGTCCTGCTGGCCCAGGGCGAGCGACAGGTCTGTATTGCCATGGACCTGCCCCCGTATGTGATCCACGGCCTATGCAACTTTCCGGGCCTGGTGAGTTTGTTGGGCGAAGGCGTTCGGGGTCAAGCCGCCGAGCGCCATATGTGGCCTGGTCTCATTGTAATCTCTCCTCCAGTCTTCGATCCGCTCCCGGGCATCGGCCATGGAGAGGAACCATGACGCGTTCAGGCATTCCGCCCGCAGGCGGCTATTGAACGCTTCGATATACGCGTTGTCCGTCGGTGTTCCGGGTCGGGAGAAGTCGATCTCCACCCGGTTCAGATAGGCCCATTGGTCCAAGGCTCGACCGGCAAATTCTGGGCCATTGTCCACCCTCAGGCTCTTGGGCCGGCCGCGGCTCCGGGCGATCTCATCGAGTGCCTCGACGACCTGGTAAGCCCGGAAACTCACTCGCGGGACAATCGCCAGTGACTCTCGCGTATGGCAGTCCACCACTGTCAGGATGCGGAACGCACGCCCGTCGAAAAGCTGGTCGGCCATGAAGTCCATCGCCCACACCTCATTGGGTCCACCGACCTCGGGCCGACCCTGCCGATAGCGCCAGGCGCGCTTGCGCCTCGGTGCTTTGGGCCGGATCGACAATCCCTCTTCACGATAGATCCTGTACGTACGCTTGTGGTTCACCGGCCAGCCCTCCCGCCGCAGCAGAATGTGTAGCCTGCGGTAGCCGTAGCGCACCCGTGCCGCGGCCAGCTCCTTGAGCCGCATGCGCAGCTCGATCTGCGGATCGGAGCGCTTGCAGTAGCGATGCGAGGAGCGCTGAAAACCGGTTGCGGAGCATGCCCGCCGTTCGCTGATGCCATAGGCCTTCTGCAGATGGCCTGCGACCTCGCGCCGAACGACGGGCTTCACCACTTTCTTTTGAGCACGTCCTGCAACATGGTCTTGTCGAGCGTGAGATCCGCCACGAGCTTCTTGAGCCGGGCATTCTCGTCCTCGAGCTGCTTGAGGCGGCGGATCTCGGCCACGCCCATGCCGGCGAACTGCTTCTTCCAGCGGTAGAAGGTTGGCTCAGTGATGCCCATTTTGCGGATCACTTCGGCCACCGGCGTGCCGCTCTCGACTTGGCGCAGGGCGAAGGCGATCTGTTCTTCCGTATACCGTGACCTCTTCATGGCACCGACCCTCCTCAAGGATCAAAATGCCCGGAAAAGTTGTCCTCGACATGGACCAGTTTGACGGGTCAGGACCACCTTCTTCGTGCAGGGCTTCGGGACTTGGAAGTTAGAGCGACGACAGTTCTGATGGAGTCGTTGGGGCTATGCGGCATGTCGGCTTCGTGATTCACTTGTCTCAGCCCTCTTCAGAGGAGATGAGCGATGACCAAGTCCTACTCGCTGGATCTGCGCCGCCGGGTGGCGCGCTTTGTCGAGGCGGGCCATTCCTGCCACGCAGCCGCCCACCACTTCGAGGTCTCCGTCGCGTTCGTGGTGCGGCTCATGGCGGCCTATCGCGCCACCGGCAGCTTGGCGCC